>JAPLML010000144.1 GCA_026387055.1 Planctomycetota bacterium
GCCTCACGAAGCTCGAGTACGGCTCGTTCCTGGCGGCCACGATGGCGTACCTGATGACCCGCCAGCAAGACGTGGTGGGCCTGGTGGCGTTCGACAACGAGATCCGCCTGCACATGCCGCCGGCCGGATCGCCCGCCCACGTCAACGAGATGTGCAACCGCCTGGAGCACCTGGCGACCGGCAAGGTCACGAGCCTCGCCAAACCGTTCCACGACCTGGCCGAGATGATCAAGCGCCGCGGCCTCATCATCGTCATCAGCGACCTGTATGACGACGAGAGCGAGGTCATTCGGGCGCTGCGGCACTTCCGGCACAAGAAGCACGGCCTCATCCTCTTCCACATCTTCGATGCCGCCGAGCTGGAGTTCCCCTTCGCCAAGCTCACCCAGTTCATCGACCTGGAGACCAACGAGCGCTACCAGGTGGACCCCAAGGCCGTGCGCGAGACGTACCTGGCGGAGCTTCGGGCCTTCATCGACCGCTACAAGAAGGCCTGCTCCGATTCCGACACCGAGTACGTGCTGGCCGACACCAGCGTGCCGTACGACTTCATGCTGCGCTCGTACCTGGCCCGAAGGCAGATGATGAGATGAGACCACATTTAGCCGCCCAGCTTGCTGGGCGCGTTGATGATCCAATGCGAAATGTGAAATGCGTAATGAACGACGACAGGCCATTACCCCATCGCCTTTCATTCCGCATTTCACATTCCGCATTTCGCATTTGACTTGAGGCAATCCGCGAATGTCTTTCATCACCACATACTGGGCCGCATGGCTGGTCGCCGGGGCCGTGGCCGCCACGATCCCGGTCGTCATCCACATGATCCACCTGGCCCGCGCGCCGGAGGTGCCCTTCCCCACGCTGCGGTTCCTCAAGAGCGCCGCCGAGAAGACCGCCCGGCGCCGCCGCATCGAGAACATTCTCCTGATGATCCTGCGGATGCTCCTGTTCGGCCTCCTGGCCTTCGCCCTGTCGCGGCCGTTCCTCCAGCGCCAGTTCTCGCTCTTCGACGAGCAGAAGAATTCGGCCGCCGTCGTCATCCTCGACAACTCCTACTCGATGAACGTCCGGCACGAGCAGGCCACGCGGTTCTCGAAGGCCAAGGAGGAGGCCCGGGCCATCCTCGACTCGAAGTGGCGCCCCGCCCAGGCGGCGGTGCTCCTCACAAACCCGGGCGCCGCCCCTGTCCCCACCCAACTCCTGGCCGACCGCGCCAAGCTCTTCAGCCAGATCGCCGACGCCCAGATCTCCAGCGGCAAGGCCGACATCGTCGGCTCCGTCAAGGCCGCCTACGCCCTCCTGGACAAGGCCCAGGCCGCCGAGAAGCGCCTGTGGATCCTCACCGACCGCCAGGCCCTCTCGTGGCAGGGGCTCCAGAACCTGGAGGAGCCGCACAAGCACCCCGACCTCCCCGTGGCGATCATCCGCCCCACCGAGCCATCGTTCACCAACGTCGCGGTCGCCAGCGCCGAGGTGGTCTCGCGCAGCCGCGTCGTGGGCATGCCGATCCGCATCGACGCCCTGGTGCGCAACTGCGGCCCGGCGCCCGAGAAGCGGAACGTCCTTCTCTTCGTCGACGACCTCGGCCAGCCCCGCAAGAAGCAGGCCGTGGACCTGACGGCCGCCGGGTCGCCGAGCTCGAGCCAGATGGTCTCGCTCACGCACGCCTTCGAGAAGCCCGGCCCGCACCGCGTGCTGGTGGCCATCGAGGGGAGCGACTCGATCGACGTCGATAACACGCGGCGGATTCCACTGGTGATCGCCGACCGCATCCCCGTGCTGGTCGTCAAGCAGCGTGCGGCCGACATCAAGTTCCAGGACCCCAGCTTCTACCTCGTCCGCGCCCTCGACCCGGTGGGGAGCGCCTCGGAGTTTCCCTGGGCGATCAAGCCCGTCGAGATCACCGCCGACCTCTTCGACCCCGCGGCCCTGGACCAATATGACGTGGTCTTCCTCAACAACGTGGCCGCGGTAAGGACGGAGGCGGCGCGGGCCTTGGCCGATTACGTTGCCCGCGGTCGGACGCTCGTGGTTTTCTGCGGCGCGGAGGTCAACCCGCGGGTCTACAACGCCCTCTTCATGGACCAGATTTCGCGCCAGGGCGGCCTCTTGCCGGCGAAGCTCAAGGAGCGAGTCGGCGACGCCGTCCTCAAGACTACCGTCGAGAAGATTACGCAGGTCCAGGGCCAGTCGCCCTACCTGGAAGACCTCGTGGAATCGGCCGACATCTACCAGGACGTCCTGGTTTACGAGTACTTCCGGACCGAGGCCGCCCAGGCCGACGCCGTCCTCGCCCGGCTCTCGAACGGCGACCCGTTTCTGCTCGCCAAGCCCTTCGGCGAGGGGCGCGTCCTGCTCTTCACCACCGCCGCCACCACCGACTGGTCAACGTTCCCCATCCGCAACCTCATCCTGCCGCTGAAGAAGAGGGTGGTGCACCAGGCGACGAGCGGGCAGAACCAGCTGCAGAACCTCCAGGCGGGCCAGACCTTCGAGTCCAACCTGAACCCGGACCTGAAGGAGGTGGCCACGGCCGAGGTCTCCGGCCCGCTCGGCCCCGCCGGCGAGACGGTCTCCGAGCAGCGCGAAACGCAGCTCGTCGGCGGCCGGAACGTCCTCAGGTTCGATAAGACGTGGAACCTCGGCTACTACACCTGGCGCGTGCCGCTGAAGAACGTTCCCGGCGGCATCTTCAGCACCAATCCCGACGGGGCGGAGTCGGACCTGGCCGAGATCGTCGACGACAAGCTCCGCACCGACTTCGCCGCCAAGGAAACCCACGTGGCCGCCAGCCTCAAGGAACTCGAGAAACGCTTCGAGGACACCGCCCGCCGCGAACTCTGGCAGTACGTCCTCCTCGCCTGCCTGCTCCTGACGGTCTGCGAGCCCCTCATCGCCAACTGGATGCGCCCCGACCGCACCCGCGACACCGCCCACCCGACGCTGGTCAAGAAAAGGGCCGCGTAACGCAGGGGCGGGGAAAAGCGCCGGCTTCCTTGGATGGCACCTGCCCGTCCGTTGGGCTGACGGACTTACGGGACCGCGGCTGAGAACTGTCTTGGACAGAGGTTCCTCACCCGGACACCTTGCTGCCGGAGGGGCTTGCGGTAGGTCCACCAGTCGGAATCGACCGCATTCAGCACCTTGGGCCTGTTGCGGCTGGCCAGAGCTACCGCGACATACTTGTGGTCATCAATGTGGAAGTGGGCAAGTTCGAGCGCATCCGGGAACTCGCGGAAGCTGCCGTCCCTGGGCCGGATGGCCACCCTCTCGCAACGTTCGACAACCGCCTGATTGTCGAACACCCACTTGACGAACGCCTGGCCCACGCCGGGCTTTCCGGCAAGGCCAAGATTGTTCAGGTACTCATCCAGAATGAGTATCCCTGAGTCCAGGACGATCGTGCCGTTGTCCTTGATCCCGGCCAGCGCCGCAACACAAGCTCGGACGCAATCGGGCCCCGCCTGGCTTGCCTGCCCATTGGCCACAACGGCGACGTTGGCGTCAACCACGAAGGCCTTCATTGCCCCATTGCTTTCTTGCGCTTCATTGCCGCCGTGGTCATGGCCGCCATTTCCCCAAACTCATCCCCGAAGAAATCTTTGGGCCAGTTCTCTATGTTGCCAAATAGGTCGACTTTGAGAGGCGTCAACTCCGACTGCCCGTTATTCATCTGGCAGAAGTAGAGGGCCGTCGATTCCGGGGCCACCTTCTCCTCGGCCACGCGCCGCTGGAGCCTCCGCAAAAGATGCTCACTGTGGCTCTCGAAGATAATCTGGACTTTCCGCCGATTGACGGCATCGATGAAAACATCCGCCAAGCCAGCTTGCACAGACGGGTGAAGATGAATCTCCGGCTGCTCCAACACAATCGTGGAGCCTTTAGGCACGTAATAACACAGAACCAGTGCAGGCAGAATCTGGGAAACACCAAACCCCACGTCGGTGATAAGCACGCTTGCGGAAGTCGGTGTCCGCTGGACTCGAACGCGGTACAAGTTGCTGTCCTTGGCAATCGCCTCCACGGAGAAACTGTGAATGAGCCCCAGCCGCTTGAGCCAGCCAGCAACGTATACCTCAAGACTGGGCCTCTTCTTGCCCTTGCCAAGGGGTATTGTGATGCTGGCCTCCCTTGCCGCAAGGAGTGCATCAACCACACGCCCTCCTTGGCGACCCATATCCGCAGGTTCGGACCCAGACCAAGCGTACTCTCGCTTGGGGTATTCCCGCAGAGGACCCAGATAGTAGAACTGCCCAAACATTTGCTCAAATCTGAGTTGAAGATCGGAGAGAAAGCCAGCGTTCTGGAAATACGCCTTGACCTGGTCTGGGAAACCATAGCACTTCACGGGAGCGGGCAAGGGCCACAGCCTGCCTCGATTCTGATGCAATTGGAAGTCATGGCCCTCGGCCTGGAGTTCGTACTTCGTTTCACTCTCGCCCTTGCGTTTCATCGTGAACCGGTGCCCGGCGATCTCGTAGGACATTCGGTTGACTAGCAGTCGCCCCGAAGTGCCTTCGGCGACCTCCGCCTCGAATGCCAACTCCCTGCCCGCAAATAGCACCTGCTTGACGTGGGCCGGATCAGTCACGGCAAAGGGGTGGGCGAACTCCCACAGCAAGCTCCAACTCAAGGTCTTGGCTGGTTCATGCTGAAAGAGAACATCCCGGAAGGTTCCCAAGTTCGCGGGTGTCTTCTCGTCTCCGAAGATCAGGGCCTGCGCCCGGTCCGGGGACTCCACGGTCTGTTTGAGCATCAGAAGGAGTTGAAGGATGCTGGTCTTGCCCGAACTGTTTGCTCCGAAAAGACCCGTGATCGGCGCAAGGCGCATCTTGCCGATCTGCTTCCAGGACTTGAAATTCGTTACGCTCAACTCTTTCAGCATTGGAAGGGCTCCTTACCCAACTGACCCCTCGCTGACACGCGACCGCTTTGTTCAACTGCGTTGTCGTGGCAGAGCCTGTTCCGCCGAACCGCCCTCCAGGGCTGGCGCGGATAAGAATACCGTACCCTCAAGAGGGAAGCAAGGTCTGTAGCGCGTGGCGGTCCTTTCAGCCAATACAGGAGTTCAACGCCCCTGACCCGGAGCAGCCAGCCGCGCAGCCGGCAATTTAGGACGCCGCTTCGCGGCGTGAAGACGGCTGAAGCCGCCTCATCGGCCCGCCCGAAATGTGGGCAAAGACAAGGGCTCCCACCAAGGGTTATAGGGCTGAAGCGCCGTCTCCAGGCGCGATCGGTCCATTGCTAAACCCCCAATTCACAGACCGTTATGCTTATCGGCAAATCATGGACCTCTTAAGGCCCATATTCGGATTTGCGCCCGCCCACCACATCCGACGGGGGCAGCACGCCTCACGCAGCACTACTCCAGCGTGGGCCGGGCGATCTCGCCGCGGAGCTGGGCCTCACCGCCTTCCTTCTCATACACGCCGTAGAACATCGAGCAGCAATCCAGCCAGAGCGTGATCCGGTGCAGGTCCTCTTCCGACAGCTTCACGTCGTAGTGCCCCTTCGTAAGGATCTCATAAAGCTTCGAGCCCTTGGCCCCGAACTTGCCCGGCGTGGTGCGCAGGTTGTCGCCGTAGTTCGTGAAGCCGTACTTCACGAGCGTGTTGTAGGAGGCGTACCACTTGCGCTGGATCGGCTCGCGGGCCAGGCTGGGCGCCTTGGACTCCGGCTTGGCGTGGCACTCGACGCACGCGCGATCCAGGACCGGCTGCACCAGGCGGGCGTAGCTGAAGGGGTTCGCGCCCTCGACGTCGGGCGCCAGGCGCGACGGCTCGCGCCGCATCGCCAGGGGCGGAACCTGGGTCCTCGTGGGCGTGTTGTGCCGGGGCTCGTGGCACCCCGCGCACACGAGGCGTTCGCCTTCGTGCAGGTAGGTGGCCGACCGCATCGACTGGACGGCCAGGCCCTTGGAGTCGAGGGCCTGGAAGAACATCTCGCGGTTGGCCGGCACGACGAAATGGGCGCTGCCGTCCTCCTCCACCGGCACCGTCCCCAGGACATGGCGCACCGGAACCACGGAGTCTCCCGCCAGCGCCACCCGCACGCCCGTCTCGTGCGGCGGGCCGCCCGACGGCACGCTCATCGGCAGCACCTGGAGCACGCGCAGGGCCTTGATCCGGGTGCCCTCGGGCCAGGGCTTGAGGCTGTCGTAGACGTTGACCAGGGCGATGGTGGCCTCGCCCTCCTTGCCGGGGTACGCGGCGGCGCGAGGGGCCTTGTTCTTGGTCAGGTACGCAGGGGCAGCCCCTGTCGCCGGCGCGGGCCTTGGCCGCAAGGGGATGGGGCTCATGCACGCAATCTCGGGGTCGCGGTAGATCAGCTCCTTGTTGCCGAACGCGTCGACCAGGTAGATGCCGTAGTTGCCCCCGCCCTTGCGCAGCTCCATGCGGGCGTCGTAGACACAGAGGTAGTAGTCCTCGCTCAGCGGCCAGGCCATGCCGTAGGTCTCCGTGCCGCCCTGGCTCTCGGGGAAGCCCACGTCGGGCGACAGCCGCCGCAGCGGGCGCATCGCGTCGTCGTCCTTGACGTCGGGGTCGATCATCACCAGCGATCCGAAGCACTGGCTGTGGTGCGGCGCAGCCGTCGCTACGTACTTGCCCGAACCCGGGATGCTGCGGATGTCCAGCTCCATGTCCGGCCGCGCATTGCGCGGGGCGAAGTTGCCGTGCACCGCCCGCGAGTCGGTTCCGTCAAGCGTGGTGATCCACGGGTGATGGGCCGTGCAGCCGAAACGGTCGACGTAGTCCCAGCGGGTGTAGATGATCCGCCCGTCGTTGGTAACGCTGGGGTTCCACTCGTTGGTCTCGTGGAAACTGAGGCAGTTGACGTCGCCGCCGCGGGCGTCCATGTCGTAGAGCGTGTAGGTCGGACACGTGCGGCCGCACCGGAGGTACCCGCCCCGCCGCTCCGTCATGAAGGCGATCCGCCCGTTCGGGAGCCAGCACGGGTCGAAATCGTTCCACGTTCCGTCGGTGAGCTGCGCGAGGCCCGTGCCGTCGACGTTCACCCGGAAAACGTGGTAGCACCGCCCCTCGGCCCAGTGGCCCTGCGTGGGATCGGTGTGGCGGCGGTGCCGCCGGTCCCCCGTGCACTCGACGTAGGCGAAGAGGATCGTCTGGCCGTCGTACGACAGGTCCGGCGAGAGGAACGACCCGCCGATCGTTTCCTCACCGTTCTGGTTCCCCTCGCCGTCGAAGGAGATGTTCCAGTGCCGCAGCGGCCCGCCGGAGAGCTTCTGCCCTTTCAGCCGGCCGTTCTGGACGACCGAACCGGCCAGCACGTCCCGGACCTGCGGACTGGGCCCGAACGGGTCGGCCAGGACATACAGCCCGCCGCCCGGCCGCTGGGCCATCCCGTAATACTGGTCGCACATGTGGTTGAAGAGGGACCGGTGGCGCTTGATGTCGGGGCGATACGCCTCCCTGCCGATCTTGGCGAAGTGGGCCCGGTTCGCCAGGTCATGCTTGAGGGCCTCGAACTGGACCTCCAGCTCCGCGTACCGCGCCGCCCGGCCCCGCAGGTCGGCCCACCGCGGGTCTTCCGTGGCGGGCCGCGCGGCGGCTAGGTCTGCCAGTTCCTTCTCGAGGGCCGGCCTGGACTCCGGACCGACCTGGCGGATCGCCACCGCGCATTCGCGGAAGCGCCAGGCGCGGGCGTACAGGTCCAGCCAGCGGGCATCGCCGGCGGGGGCCGACGCCTGGGAGAGCGTCGCCAGCTCTTTCCGCAGGCTCTCGCTGCCCAGGCCGGCCTGGCCCAGCACGCGCTCAACGAGCGACTGTTCCTGGGCGGCGGTCTCGCGCTTCCGCGACCACTCGATCAACGGGTTGTTGTTGCTGTCGAAGTCCTGCGTCAGCCAACCCGTCTGGAGGGGGAAATCCGCGGTCATCTTCTGCCAGAAGGCCGGCGGCGCCTCGGCCTGGCCCGACAGCACCCGGAAGCGGACCTTCCCGTTGGCCCTGTCCTTGTCCTCGCCCACCCAGGCCTCGAACCGCTCGTACTTGCCGGCCAGCGGGTAGACGAGCTCGCTCGCGGCGTGGACCCACAGGCCGTGAAGGAACTTGCGGTCGCCGATCTGGAGCGGATTGCCCTGCCAGTTCTTGTCCACCAGGAGTTGGCCCCACCCCACGACCACGGAGGCGGGCTTGAGGGCGCCGAGCCTCGTCTCGCTTCCGTCCTTGGCAATAAGCCTGGGCTCGCCCCAGATGCTGCAATTGGCGGTGCCCTGCTCGCAGACGGTGACCAGCCGTATCTCGTTCAAGCCCGAGACGTTCAGCGAGACGTGCTGGGCGGGCCCGTCGCCGGGCATCGCGCCGCTGTCGAAGGGCTGGAAACCCGAGGGCGATTCCGCCTTGCCGGTCCTGGCCAGCCACTCGACGTACCTGGCCCGCGTGGCGGCCATCGACTCCGCCCACGTGGCCTTCTTGGCATAGACCTGCGGCGGATCGGGCGCCGTTGCCGCAAGGGCGGCGGGGATAAGCACGCCGGCGCATCCCGCCACCGCCAAGACCACCCCCGTCCATCGTGAGGCCGTGTCCGGCAAACGCTTCATAGCGCTCGACCCTCAGGATCGTTCCCCTGCGTTAGTTAAACCACTCGCTGCCCCCTGCGTTCCCCGCAATTCGAAATCCGCGTTCCGGAGGGGCAAGGCCACGACCTACGAGCGGCGACCCACAGCAGCGTACGAGTTCCTTAGGAACGCAGCGGCCTTTGCCGTTGCCGTTTACTCCGCACTCCGCGTTCCGCACTCCGCACTGGACTTGCACGTAAGTGATCCTGCAAGAACGCGACTTACGATTTCCGGACCCCAAAAACCCCCCTTTTAGGCCCGAAGTTACCCACAAAATGGCCTTGGCGCTAGCGCCAGGGCCGGTCGACCCCCAAAATGTTAAGATGGGGTAGACGAAATCTAACGCCTTTTTCGTTTTTGCGCGCGCAGACCCCCCCACTTTTGCTGTTTTTGATCGAAACACGCGCGATTTTGACAGGTGCCCGTTGACGGTAGAGTCGAGGTCTGGCGCGGTGGGGTAGGTCGGGCATAGCCGTTGGCCGCCCCTTTCGGTTGGCGGTGCCTCACTGGCCCGACCGTGCTTCCGTTTCCAGACCCCGCTCATCGAACCGGACGTG
>JAPLML010000411.1 GCA_026387055.1 Planctomycetota bacterium
CGCCGGACGCACGCTCTGCCGCAGCCGTCGGCATTATGAGGCGCGCCGCTGGTGCAAGGTGTTGTCGCATAACCTGTCGCGTCATCTGAATCCCAAACTCCGTCGGCCGCCGGAGTCGGTGGCGCACTTCCGGCTGGCCGCTTGAACCGGAGCAAGGCATCTCTTTGTATTCGAGAGACCGTAACCACACCGGACCGCGCGGGACCATGCAGCCCCTCACCTGGTATCTGAGACGCCTGCAGACCATGTCGCCGCAGGAACTGGGGTGGCGCGTCACGGGCACACTCCATGGGACTGCCGACAGGTGCCTGCTGCCTCTGCGGCAGAGGCAGCTGTCTCCGCGCGCCCTCGAAGGCCGAAACGGCGATGCTGCCGCGCGCGAACTGCGGCTTGTGGACGTGGAACTCGGCGAATGGGCCGCTAGCCCTCTGGCGCTTGAGGCCGGCTGGTGCGGGCGTCTGCGGGCCCAGGGCGATGCGGCCGCCGGCCACCGGCTCTCGTTTTTCGACCTCGAGAATCAGCACCTCGGCGAGCCGATCGACTGGAACCGCGACCACAAACACGAGAAGGCCGCCCCCATGCGGTTCGCGCCGTGGATCGATTACCGCGACTTCGCGGTCACGGGCGACTGCAAGTTTGTCTGGGAGCCCAATCGCCATCACCAACTGGTCGTCCTGGGCCGGGCGTATCGCGCCACGGGCGACGTCCGCTTCGCCGCAGCCCTCAAGGAGCAACTGGACTCCTGGCTCGATCAGTGCCCCTACGGCATCGGGATGAACTGGCGGAGCCCGCTCGAACTGGGCATCCGGCTCATCAACTGGGTCTGGACGCTCGGTTTGGTGCGCGATTCGGGCGTCGTCGACGAGGTGTTCCGCGTGCGGCTGCTGAACTCCGCGTACCTTCACCTGTGGGAGATATCGCGGAAGTACTCGCGGGGCTCCTCTGTCAACAACCACCTGGTGGGCGAGGCGGCGGGCGTGTACATCGGCTCAACCTACTTCTATAACTTGAAGCATGCAGCGCGGTGGCGGGCCCGCAGCCGCGAGATCCTGTGCGAGGAGATCCTGCGCCAGACGTACCCCGACGGGTGCACGCGGGAGCAGGCCCTCGGCTACCACCTGTTCGTCCTCCAGTTCTTCCTGCTGGCGGGAATGGTGGGCCGGCGGTCCGGCGAGGATTTCCCGCCGGCGTACTGGGAGCGCCTGGAGCGGATGTTCGCGTTCGTCGGCGCCCTGACCGAAGGCGGCCGCACGCTGCCGATGTTCGGCGACGCCGACGACGGCTACGTCCTGGACCTCGGCGGGGAGCGGGGCGACCCGGGGCCGTGGCTCGCGGTCGGGGCTGTCCTCTACGGCCGGGCCGACTTCAAGGCGTGGGCCGGGGGCTGGTCCGAGCCGGCCCTGTGGCTGTTGGGCCGCGAGGGCCGCGAGCGGTTCGAGACGATCCCGCGGCCCGAGGCGCTGCGGCTCGCCTCGCGGGCGATGTCCGACGCGGGCTACTACCTGCTCCAGTCCGGCCACTGTGACGGCCCGGACCGTATCAGCGTCGTCTTCGACTGCGGCGAACTGGGGATGGGGCCACTGGCGGCCCACGGCCACGCCGATGCCATGGCCTTCACCCTCCGCGCGTTCGGCGAGGACGTCCTAGTTGACCCGGGTACGTACGACTACTTCACATATCCGCAGTGGCGGAAGTACTTCCGTAGCACCCGGGCGCACAACACGGTCGTCATCGACGGGCAGGACCAGTCTGAGATGCTGGGGCCGTTCATGTGGGGCGCGAAGGCCCATGCTAGGTGCGTCCTCTGGGAGCCGATCGCCGCTGGCGGCAAGGTCGTCGGTGAACACGACGGCTACACCCGTCTGGCCGACCCGGTCGTCCACCGTCGGACGCTGGAACTGGACGGCTTGAAGCGCGAACTCACCGTTGCGGACGACATCCTGACCCGCGGCAGCCATGACGTGGAGGTCTGCTTCCATCTGGCCGAGAACTGCCGCGTGCGGCAGGCGGTGCCGAACCGCTGCGAGATCGATGTCGGGCCGGGGGGCGTCACTATCGAACTGGACCCGCGGCTGTCCGTTCGAACGCGCTGCGGCAGCGAGGATCCCGTCGGTGGCTGGGTCAGCCGCGGGTACCACCGCAAGACGCCGAGCACGACGCTCGTTGGCCGGTGCACCGTTGTCGGGAACACGTCGCTGGTGACACGGATCACGATCGACCGCGCGCGAGTGCTGCAAGCCGCCGTCCCTGGAGTACCGGAACCATGAGGCTGAGCGCAGACCAACGTCCGATCCTGCTGGCGGCCGCCACGGCCGTGGCGCTGCTGCTTATGAGCGGCGGGGCCTACAGGCTCTTGGCGGGATATCTGGATCGCCCGACTGACAGTGTGCCCATGCCTCGTGGTACTTTGCCCAAGGCGCTTCCTTTACGTATTGGCGAATGGCAGGGCAAGGAGAAACCTGTCGAAGAAGCCGTGGTCAAAGGGGCCGACTGCGACGACTACATCAGTCGGACTTATTCGCGAGGCGCCGAGGTGGTGCAACTGTGGATCGCGTACGGTGTCCGAGCGAGGGACCTCATGCCCCATCGCCCCGAGGTGTGTTATCCAGGGAACGGGTACACGCTTGAGGATACCCGCTCGGTCGAGTTGCTACTCGGCGGCGGACACAAGCTCGAGTGCCGGACCTACCAGTTCTCCCGCGGCGGGTTGGGCGCCGGCCCGATGACCGTGCTGAACTACTACATCGTGGACGGGCAGTATAGCCCGGATGTCTCTCTGCTAAGGTCCAAGGCATTGCGCGGCTCCAGCGGCATCCGATACATGGCCCAGGTCCAGGTTGTTGCTTCCGGGGGCGGGGGGGCTGCCTCGGGGGCGGCCGCCCAGGCTGTGCGCGCCTTTGCGGTCGACTCCGCCGGGGCTATTCGCGCCGTGATGCCCGATGTCGCCAAAACCCAACCGCCGGTCGCGGCCGGCCTCGACTCCGCTGGCGGACAAGCGGCAGCGCAGTAGGTGGGTAATGTCGAAACCTAGATATCCGAGCGACGCGAAGACACTGCACGGGATCGTCGCGAGCCCGTCTTCCTTCTGGCTGGCGGTTGGTCTCGTCGCGTTCGCCACCTTCGTGTGGGCGTACTGGAGAACGATCTACGCGCTCGCCAAGGACCTGAACGCCGACGAAAACTACTCCGTCGGCCTGCTCGTGCCCTTCGTGGCGCTTTACCTGGCCTGGCGCGAGCGCGACGCCCTGCGCCAGTGCGTGTGGCGTCCCGCCTGGTGGGGAGGCATCGGCCTCATCCTCGCGGCCCAGGCTGCCCGCTTGTATGGGATCCTGTTTCTCTTTGAGTCCGCCGAACGGTACGCGCTGGTCCTGACCGTTGTCGGAGTGGTCCTTCTCATCGCGGGCTGGCAGGTCTTCCGCCGACTCCTGTGGGTGCTGCTCTTTCTGTTCCTGATGGTGCCGCTGCCGGGCCGCGTCCACAACATGATCAGCGGACCTCTCCAGACCCAGGCCGCGACAGGGGCGGTGTTTCTGCTTGAGGTTTTCGGTGCGTCGGTGCACCGCACGGGGAACGTCCTCACCGTCAACGGCGCCGAGGTCGCCGTGGCCGAGGCCTGTAGCGGCCTCAGGATGCTCACGGCCTTCATCGTCGTCGCGGCCACGCTGGCGTACCTCGTGAAACGGCCTCGCTGGCAGAAGGCGGTCCTTGTGGTTTCGAGCGTTCCTGTCGCGATTGCCTGTAACCTCGCTCGCCTCTGCGTCACGGCGGCGCTGTTCGCGATGGGTTTCGGCAAGTTGGCGGAGACCTTCTTCCACGACTTCGCGGGGCTCGCGATGATGCCGCTGGCCGTCCTGATCCTGGCCGGCGAACTTGCGCTGATGAAGAGGCTGGTCGTTCCCGACTCCCCGGCAGCGCCGCCCGCCGCCCTGCGAAAGCCACCTGGCCGCGCGGCCGTGGGCGAAAAAGTGTAACAGGTGATGGAAGCCAGTCGCCAGAGTTTGCGCAACTTCTTGTCTGGCAAGGAGTTAAGATCCACCGTTCGGACCGGCGGAACTCTCAGGAATTTCTGCGAATCCTGCTTGACAACGCCCAATCCTGGGGTATGCTTACCCCACACGATAATAACCACCCTGCGCTATTGGGGGGAAGAGACGTGCGGAGGCTGTCGGCGGTAATCGGAGTCGTCGCGATTCTTCTGGGCGCTGTGTCCGCAGCCAAGGCGGACATCGGCGCCTTTGCAGTTTCCGATCAGCCTGCCCCCTCGGCCCCTGTTACGCAAGCGCCCGCGCCGCTTCAGGCCGAGACGGGGGCGCTGGATCTCGGTCTCAGCGGCGCTGCCTGTATCCCGACGCTGGCCAGCCCTGAGGAGTCCGCAGATCCGTTGCCGCCCGAGCCGGCCAGCCTTTCCCTGGTTCTCGCCGGCCTGGGCAGCCTCGGCGCCTGGCAACTCGGCCGCGCGGCACGAACGCTCCACTTCGGCCAGGTTCCCGAGTGGTTCCACACCGGCGGCCCGGTCCAGATCGGCCACACCTACGTCGCCAATCCAGACTGTAGCGCCGTCTTCGAGGTCTGTGCTTTTGATCAGCCTGTAGGCAAGCATCCAATCTTGCATCGCATGCGGTGTGAACCACCGCTCATTTTCCAGCCTGAGTGCATCCTCGTCACGGAATCTCCTCGCGGTCCCCCGTTCCCTTCCTGGATGCTGTAACGAAGTAGCGGTGTATCCAGGATCACGTAACGAAGCAGAGTTCCAAATGCTGTATCCAAAGGGGAAAACGAACCTCCTTACGGGGGATTCAACCATGCAAGCAAGGCTCCTTAAGTTCCTGGCAGTTGTTGTGATTCTTGGCGCCGCTGGCGCCACCGCGTTGGCGGACCTGAGCATCGAAGCCATCGGGGACATGCAACCTACTGGAAGCTGGTCACAGGCCTTCCGGATCACGGACTTGTCGCACAGATTCGACCTGCTGGACATCCGCCTAACATCCAGCGACGCGTTCGAGTCCCCGGCGGTTGACGGTCTGAATAACGGCTGGGACAATGTACGGTTTGGGACGACGGAGGCTGCTGCTGATGGCCCTGCCACTTATTCGGAGAAGTTCACTATTACAATTGCGGGAGACGCACCCCGTCTCAGGGATCCGGTCAAGTTTGACGTTCTGGCATTCCCGCAGGGCGGCTACATGGCAGATGAAGTGGTGCACGTGTGGCTTTATGTTGATCCTCCTGATTGCTGGACGCCTCAGCTCATTACTTGGAGCGACTGCGACAGTAGAATCAATCGTGACGAGGTTATTCGTGTTCCCGCCCCGGCGGCGATCGGTCTGGGTGTTCTGGGACTGGCGCTTGTCGGCTGGCTCAAGCGGCGTGTTGCGTAGTCTGAACCGGTTCTATCCGCCCCCTGCCCACAGCGGCAGGGGAAGGACAAACAGAAAAAGGAGAGAAGTGATGAAGAAAGCAATCATGATGTTTGCCGCGATGGTCCTCATCGCCGCGCCCGCCTTGGCGGATATCTTCGACGGGCCCGGTGACACGGGCTACCAAATGTACTCCGAGCGGCTCAGCGACTACTACCAGGGCCGAGGCGGAGAGTTCACGCTGAAGGCAGAGAGTGGGTTTGCGTACCTTTCGAACGTCGCTTACGCCGATGTGGCCAAGGGCAAGGACGGCACGAACTCCTTCCAGACGTTCTGCGTCGAAGTGGGCGAGGTTGTTCAGAGCCCGATGAAAATCATGGTGAGCCAAGCGAACGTGGGTGGCGTCTACGGCAGCGGTTCCCATGCCTACATGGGTGGTACAGGCGTGGGCGACAACCTCGACCCCGAGACGGCTTGGCTCTATACGCAGTTCGCCACTGGGAACCTGGCCACGTTGGGGTATGACTATACCCCCGGGGACAATCGCGAAGCATCGGCCGGTGCGCTCCAGAGGCTCATTTGGAATATCGAGGGCGAAGGCGGCGATCTCGGCGTTGGTGACACCTGGTACGGCATTACACTGACCCAGGACCAGGTGGACCTCATTACGGAGTGGAACGATGCATATGCCGAATCGGGATGGTCTGGCATCGGCCGCGTCCGCGTGCTCCAGACGAACAGCAGCACGGGCGGTTCTCTGGCCCAAGACCAGCTGTACCTGGTCCCCGCCCCGGCGGCGATCGGCCTGGGTGTTCTGGGACTGGCGCTGGTCGGCTGGCTGAAGCGGCGTGTTGGCTAACGCCGGAAACGCAGGCATACCCGCGCTCCGCTCTTTGAGGCGGAGGGCAGGGTGAGCATGAGGAGTTGCTTATGAAGAAAGCCATCCTAACGTTTGCAGCGTTGGTCCTGATTGCCGCCCCGGCCTTGGCGGACATGGAGACGGACCTGGGCTTGGCCATCGATGTCTCAGGCGACGCGGTCCCCGCCGACAGTTACGCGAAGCGCATCACGATCACGACTAGGGTACCCTTCGATCTGATAGCGGTGACGCCCGATCCCGGCCTTGACGATCATCCGAAGGGCCTTAACAGCGTGCGTCTGTCCGACCCCTATCTCAAGGACTTCAACCCGTCATACGCAAGGGACCCCTGGACCCCGCTGCTAACTGGGACTCCGACCCTTGCTGCTGCCCAAGGCACTCCTTTCAGCTTCGGGTCCAGTTCCAATACGCGCTACATCGAGAGCTTCACCATCGAGTTGCTCCCTTCGAGTCCTCCTTATACTAGGCCCCATGATGAGGATGCCTTCATAGTTGCCGTGTGGGGTGCAGCGCAGAACCCTGTCGGTGAGTGGGAGTATGAATACCAGAGGATCTTCTTTTGCCTCGGGGTGTGGCAGGTAGAGAACCTCGGCAGATGCCCCGGCCCCGAGTGGAACATCACTCGCGATCAGATCCTTAGGGTGCCTGCCCCTGCGGCAATCGGCTTGGGGATGCTGGGCCTGGGGCTCATCGGCTGGTACATGAGAAGGTTTGCCTAAGACAGGGCTGTTCGGTTCTGTAATGTAAACGGATGACGGTCGGGGGCCTCCGCCTCGCCCCCCCGGGGCGGAGGCATCCCTAAGGCATAAGCGGGTTTCAGTGCAGCAGAGGAGCGGCAGGCATTGCCGTATGCTGGGGGGGTTCCGGCCCGTGCGGCAAAGGGCGCGCCCTGCAAGAAGAAAGGGCCCAAGACAAGAGGGGAATTCCACCATGAATCTGACAAAGGCAGCACTTGCGGCGATGGCTCTGCCCGCCTTGCTGGCGGCTACAGCACGCGCCGACATGACCACCGTTGGTTCCTCGGGCGAGACGAACTTCGTCCAGATCCTGAACCACATTTACGGAGGGAGTTTCGTAGGCGCGAGTTTCGGCGGCCCTTCCTACACGAACGGCTCTGTCACCGCCACCCGTGTGGATGACTTCGTTATTCAGGGGAGTAACAGGGTGCCGGGATCGAACGTCGACGTGGTCACCGGAGGTCCGGGCCTGCCCACAACGGACCAAGTGTGGGATGACGGTTTCACGAGCGCGGTGGCAGAGGCCCGGTTCGCAGGCTACAGCCAGAAGTTCGGCTACTTCGAGGGGGCTTCCGGCGTAAGTTACACCCCTCTGTTCGATGTGACCGGCAGCGACTTCGACGTGACCGGGTCGGCAGCGCTGGACATGACGGGCCACACGTGGCGTTGGGTCCGTGACGGAGATAACGGGCAGCAGTCCTCGCTTCAGACTGACAATGTGAGCAACGCTGATCACCTGCTGACGTATCGGATCACGAGCACGGATCCCAAGTTCAACGATGGCCAGACGACCTGGCTCCTGTTCTGGGAAGACCTGAACCCGAACTGCAAGGACAACCTGTATCGGTATAAACTCGACAGCGATTTCAACGACTTGGTGGTGGAGATTCGCGCTGTCCCCGCCCCGGCGGCGATCGGGCTGGGGATGCTGGGCCTGGGGCTCGTCGGTTGGTATATGAGAAGGTTTGCCTAGCCCAGGGCTGTTCGGTTCTGTAAACGGATGACGGTCGGGGGCCTCCGCCTCGTCCCCCCGGGGCGGAGGCATCCCTTACGGCATAGACGGGTTTCAGTGCGGCAGCAGAGGCCAGGACTTGCCGCCTGTGAGCGCTTCTGCTCTGCGTGTGGCGGCGGGTTGGTCTCGGCCGTGATCGGCCTTGGCCTGCTGGGCAAGCGGGGGCGGTCGTACGCTTGACGACCGCGCAGCACCACATGCGGTCCTGATGCACGGTGAGTCCTACATCGTTGGGGGTCTGCCCCTGATGGAGTCGCGTGCTTCCTGGTTTCTACCCGCAAGATGACGTTCGGAAGAGAAGCATCCTCCCTGACACCACTTCACGGGGTCTCGCTGTAGCGGGAACCTGATTCGGAACGCTCCGTTGAGGTTCGTGCCGGTCGGTAGCAGCCCACACAAAGCCCAACATCTCTCTCCGGCCGGTATCGGAACCGCACGCAGCGCAGGCCGCATTGCCGCGGCCGGCGCTGCGCCGTATGTCTGCCGAACGGAAACCATTGGTGCCAGTGTTGGAGGAGCATGCCATGACCGGAAGTCGCAGGCCCGCAAGAGTCAACTGGAAGCTCTTGGTCATCCTTGCTGCCGCTTCGGCGTCGTCTCGGGACGCGGGACCGGGATGCTCTTCAGCGTCGCCCTGACCAGCTTCATATCGTGCCGGTTGTTCGTACAACTCTCCCAGGAAAGACCACTGCGTCTGGACAGTCGAGCGCGCTGCGGAAGTGTCAAGAGAGACACCCGAACCACTCGGCTGGGGGTGATCGGGGCGGCCTTCTAATCGGCCGTTTGGGCGCCGACGCCGCAATCAGGCGAAAGAGGAAAGCACCCCAATCAGGACCACGAGAGGCAAGGTGATCTGTGGTCGAGTTTCGCATTGTGGAGTCTGATACTCAATGGGATGCGATCGTGGAAACGCTCCCTGGAGCAACACTCTATCACACCATGGACTGGCTGCGGCTACAAGAGCGCTCTACGCGCTTCGATCTGTTTCCTCTGGCTATCCAGCGTGGGGATGATATTATAGGAGTTTTTCCGGTCTTCCTGGGGCAAATGGGCATCTTCAGAGTCGCCTTTTCGCCGCGGGGCATCGACACCCTGTACCTCGGTCCTCTTGTGAGTCCGGAAATGCTGTCGGAAACGATGGACTGCTACGAGGCGTGGATCCGGGCCCACAAGGTTGATTACACGCGTATCAATTTTGCAGAGGAGATCGACTCCTGTGTTGTCAAGAGCCGGGGCTTCATATGCGAACGACGGAAGACCTGCCTTGTCAGTCTTGCGGGTGGCGAGAACGCCGTGTTTGAAAGATGCAAGAGAAACGTGCGCAAGGCAGTCCGCAAAGCCCGTCGTTTGGGCGTCAGAATCGTCGAGGGAGACCTTTCGCCATACCTGGCCCTCTACCTGGAATGGTCCACAAGGACCTTTGCCAAGTCCGGCCTTGAGACCAAGGTCACCGGGGACTTCCTGACCGGGCTCTTTGAAGCCCTAGGCAAGAGGGGGCGTTTGTTCAGCGTCCGGGCTGTGCTGGACGACCGTGTGATCGGCATGTATCTCGCAGGCTACTTTAGGAAGACCCTTTATGCTATTGACATCGTCGCCGATTACGCGTTCTCGCGGTATGCTGCCAGCACGCTGATGTACTGGCATGTCTTGGAGCGAGCCTGCAGATTAGGTTTGGAGACATGTGACTTCGCAGGCGCAAACATCCCGAGCATTGCGGCGTACAAGTTGTCCTTTGGAGGGGAGTTCGGCTACTACACAGTGGTCAAGAGAGCGTATACCCTCTCCGCGCGAACCGCGCTTGGGCTCCGAGAGGCTGCCTGCAGCACGCTGCGGCTTCTCGTGTCCGCGCGCCGCCTTGTAGGCGGAAGGCAGGTAGTAGCCAGAGAAACCGATGAGAGTCCATAGCTCTTCCAGGGCTTGCGGCAGCGCCACCTTCGTGGGCACAGAAGTGACAGAAGAATAACCCAGGTGAGGAATAAAGTCGCACCAAGGCCTTGTCGCTCTGGTTCAGGCAATCCGTCGAGGAGTCGGGCCGTGTGACAGGGGAGAGGCAGCACTATGCTTGGGGAGATCGTGAGAAGATCCCACCAAATCCCGCAGGAGAAAGGGCGGCGGTATTACTGCAAGTTCCTCTGGATCAGGAGCATCTGGCGGTTGCTTGGGCTTTGAATGAGACGTATGGCTTGGACGTGCAGTTCTATAACTGCTTCCTCGCGGCGTTTGAACCGGACCATGAGTTCCACATTACGCTGGCGCTCACTGTGCTGTGCGGTTTAGAAGCTGTTTCAGAACCGGAGATAACGCGGTGGGCAGTCTTGCCCACCGCGCGCACGCGCCCGAATTCTCGCGGCGGGCAAGACTGCCCGCCGCGCGACCTCGCCCTGAAGGGCGGTTCTGAAACAGCTTCTTAGCCATTTACGCGGCCTGGAAAAGGGCATAGGCAACGGTTTGCAGAATTTGCTGAACTCGCGCCGAAATCATCGACTTGGGTGAAATTCGATGATGCCACAACACCCGACGCAGGGCCGCCAGCATGTCCGCGAACGAGGGCCGCGTCTTGGCGTACCACGGCGTGCTTTCGGGCCGCAGCGACGGATCCGCGGCTGCCGAGCGCGCGTACCACTCCTTCACCAACGCGAGGAGCACCATCGCCAGCGGGGCTTGGCGAGTCACGGTCTTGCTGCACCAGCTGCGGGTGTTCTCGAAGCCCAACTGTTGTTTGGCTTCCAGGATCGCCTCTTCCACGCCCCAGCGGTCACCGGCGCGTTGGGCGATCTCGGCGTCGGGCACGGTTGCCTCCGTGCAGAAGAAGAAGTCGTCCTTCTCGTGACCGGTCGGTAGCAGCCCTCACAAAGCCCAACATCTCTCTCCGGCCGGCATGGGAACCGCAAGCCGTGCGTGTTGTGTTTTGTTGCGGCGGCGCAGCCGCAGCCGGAGTCGCGGCGAATGTCTGCCAAACGGAGACCATTGGTGCCAGTGTTGGAGGAGCATGCCATGACCGGAAGATGCAGGCCCGCAAAAATCAACTGGAAACTCTTGGTCATCCTTGCCGCCGCCGTGGTGGTCCTCGGCGTCGGTGCGTTCGTGGCGCGGGAGGTCCGGAGACAGTACCTCGCCAATAGAGGCTTGACGGACGGACAGGCCGCCTACCAGCAGGGAGACTGGAAAGGGGCGGCGACGAACCTGCGCGAGTACCTGGAACGGTTCCCCGACAACCCCGAAGTGCTGGAGCAGTACGCCCGCGCGCACCTCCTCGTCCGGCCGTTGGGTGTCGGCAACATCATGGCATCCATTGATGCGTACCGGCGGATCCTCCGCCTTGACCCCGCTCGGGCGTCGGCCTACAAGGCGCTGGCCGTCCTGTACAGGTACACCCGCCAGACCGGGGAACTCGGCCACATCGCCGAACAGCGGCAGAAACAGGAGCCGCAGGATCCCGACGCGATCCTATGGCTTGCCGAATCGCTGATCGGCCAGAATGACCCCAAAGGCCGCGGGGATGCCCAGACAAGGCTACTGGAGTTCGTCGACAAGACTCCGGAAGGGGGCAAGCAACCGCAGTACGTCCAAGCCTGCCTGCTCCTAAGCGAAATAGCACTCGGAGACGAGCGGTTGGCGGAACGGACACCAGACGAGAGGACAACGGCGAAGAACGATGCGCTGAAGTGGCTGGACCTCGCTATCGAGAAAGGTCCCCCGTCGCCGGAGCCTTACCTGGCCCGCGCCCGCGTCCTCCTGCTTCCCCCCCGGCCCGAGGGAAAGGCCGCACAGGATGCCGTTCTGGCCCGCTCGAAGGCCGACCTTGAGAAGGTCGAGGCGCTCAAGTCGGACGACCCGCGCGTCACCTTGAGCTTGGCTTCGGAGTGGATGCGCCGTGGCGAATTCGAGAGGGCCGAGGCGGCGCTCAAGGCCCTCGACGCCATGCTCGCGCCTGTCCGCGACAGCGAGGGCAAGGTGATCTCGTTCCGTCTTGGCGACGACAAGGCGTTTCTGGCCTACGACATCGTCGATCCTGTGGACCTGGTCGTGGCCAGGTTCAGAGTGGCTTTCCCGATCCTGGTCTCCCGGCGCGCGGCAGAAGAGGGCGTCGCCCTGGCCGACAGGACGCTCGCCGTTCTTAAGCAGCAGCACCACAGGATGGCGGTGCTCCCCGAGGCCGTCGAACTGTACGTCGCTGGCGGCAAGACTGCGGTGGCACGCACCTGCCTCGACGAGTACCTGAAGGCGGCGGAGATGCAGCAGGTGCCCGAGCCGCGAGAGAAGGTGGCTTGGCTCAAGGCGCAGGTGGCCCAGGCCGAAGGCAATCACACCGGCGCGATTGCTGCGCTCGAGCCCGTGGCGGCGGCAGGCTTGCGCGACCTTCGGGCGTGGATGGTGCTCGCCCGTGCGTACGGCCGGACGGGACAGTCACGACTGGCCGCTCGGGCGCTCGACGAGTGTCGCCGCCTGGGTCCCCAGGATCTCCAGACGATACTCTGGCTGGCCCGTGAGTACCGGTCCCAGGGGCGGATGGATGAAGCGCTCGAGGTCGCGACGTCGGCCCAGCAACTGGCGCCCGACAGCCTCCCGGCGGCGATCCTTCGCATCGAGAGCGCCGCGCTTGCCGGACCCGAGAAGCCCGATGCCAAGAGCAAGGCCGACCTCGACCGCCTGGCCGCGGACCTT
>JAPLML010000199.1 GCA_026387055.1 Planctomycetota bacterium
CCTCGATCTGGGGCAACTCCGGGGGCGGCATGGGGCTGGATGCCGGGCCGGCGGCAGGGTGGGAATGTACGTCCAGGGCGTCCGGGCCGGGTTTGTGCAAGTGGGGGCCGGCGACCCGCCGCACCGGGGGCGCGTCGGCGGGCGGGTCTCCGGAGAAAACCGCGACCTCGTACGGGCCCACCTGGGCCGACTGCCCGGCCGAAAGGAACGTCTCGCCGGCCTGACCGAGACGGATGGCGCAGCCAGCCTTCGCCTTCTCCTCATCCAGGGGTCGGCGGCTGACTACCTGCCCGTCCTTCTTGATCTCGACATAGGCCATCGGCTTGCTCCCCGCGACCAGGCATCCAACGACATGAATACCCTGCGATCAGATCGTAACCAGGGCGGCAGCCCCCGTCAACTTGGATCTGCCGAACAACCAACAACAAACAACCAATAACCGTCTCTCCGTCACTCATCCGCCGAGACGAACTTGTACTTCCCCCCGTTCTCGGCCGCGATGTCCTTCATGACCTTCTCGGCCTCGGGCGGCTTGTTGCCGTAGAGGAAGGTGTGGATGATCACGCCCTTGTCGGCGTTGCGGGCGCGGATGGCCTGGAGGACGGCCTGGCTGTCCGGGAAGACCCCGTCGGTCAGCAGGTAGATCACCTTGCCGGGCTTGGAGGCGTCGGCCTTGGCCAGCACGTCGAACGCCCGCAGCAGGGCCGGGATCGGGTCGGTCTTGCCCTCGGCCCGGATGGAGTCCAGGAAATCGGCCACGTCTTGCTTGTACCGGTCGCTGGCCGGCACCAGGCGGCGGTGCATCAGCTCCTTGGGGTTGGCCTCGGCGAACAGGAGGACGTGGAAGTCCTGGCTCGGCCGCAACCGGCTGATGGAGATCAGCATCTCCTGGCGGACGAACTGGAAGGTGTCGATCATGGAGCCGGAGCGGTCGATGACGTAGCAGACGTGGTCGGCGCGCGACCCGCTGCCGAAGAACGTGGTTGGCGGCCCGGCCGGTTGCGCCACGGCGGGCGGGGCGGCGGGCTGGGACGCAGGCGGGCTTGCCTCCGGCGGGGCGGTGGCGAGGTCGGGCTTGACCGGCGGGGGGTAATCGCCACCGCCGCAGGAGGGCAGGAACACCAGGCCGGCCAGCAGGAGGGTGGCCAGTACGACAGTTGCGGACGTTTTCATGGATAGCCCCTTCCTATGTGGAAAGCCTATCCCCGGCCGGCGGCGGCGACAATAGAAAAGCCGGAGAACCCAGGCACATTCGCGATACTATGCGGCACATTCCCGGTACATTCGGGGCACGAAACGGACCGAAGTGGGGCCCAAAGCGGTACTAAGGCGGTACAAAGCGGTACATTCCGCGGCACCGTGGGATTCCCGAGTATTCCGAGCTTCAGGGTCAAGAACGGCCCTGGCGGCGTTCTTGAGGGGGTGGTGCTGAGGAGGCGGGGGGGGATTCTCACTTTTGGGGCGGTACATTCTGGGCACATTCCGGGAAACCTCGATCAAGACAATGCGGGAATGGGGGATTCCGCAATCCGCAATCCGCAATCCGCATTTCGCAATCCGCAATCCGCCGTTGGCCCCGGCGGGCATTGCCGGTATAGTGGGGGTCAGCCTTTGTGGAGACATCTATGGCAATGGCACGCATTGGGGCGCCGGAACCCAACCCGAAGCTGTTGGCCCTTCGCAAGAACCTCGAGACCGTCATCCTGGGCAAGTCCGAGTGCATCGAGATCCTGGCGGTCGCCCTGGCCTCCGTGGGGTCGGGGCTCATGGAGGAGGTGCCCGGGTTGGGCAACACGACGCTGGCCAAGGCCCTGGCGAAGTCCATCGACGCCGGCTTCTGCCGGATCCAGTTCACGCCGGTCCTCCTGCCGGCGGAGAGCCTCCGCAGGTCGGTCTACTACCCCGACAACCGAACGTTTAACTTCCGGAGGGTCGCGATCTTCCGTAAAGTCCTGCTGGCCGAAGAGATCAACAGGGCCAGCCCGCG
>JAPLML010000180.1 GCA_026387055.1 Planctomycetota bacterium
CCGGGCCTTGCGGGTCTCTCGTGCGACGGCCAGTTTGGCGTCCCGTGCAGCCACGATTGCCCCGGCCCTCCCGGCCAAATTGTCGGCCGGGGTGACGTACTGGATGGCACTGTGCAGGCGGAGGGCATTCCCCCCGTTTTAAGCTCGTTCTGAACGGGGAGGGGGAAGCTCACGCCCCAGGGCTGGATTAGACGCTCGTTTGTATCCGATAGCGTACAACTGGCACCTAAGACATTCCACAATGAGTCCCATGTGGATCTGTAAATGGAGGAGCAAGACCGCGGCGGGTGTGCTGGTCCACCGATTTTTGTGCCCGCTGTCTGGCGGCGTAACCTATTTCTTTGTCATCACTTATGGTAGCCTCCGAGGCGTCTGATCACAATAACTTTCGGAGGCTGGTTCGCCCCTGAACCACGGTTGCCCGAACCTGTTTCTCCCCGATCACTGGAGCCACCACGTCAAGTCCGCCCTGCTCCACGTCATCTCCCTGGCGAGGCCCGCCTGTGTCCACACCTGGGGATGGGCCGCCGGAAGCTTTGACCCGCGCATCGGCCAGGAAAGAGATACAGGCCAAGCGTCGACGCTCTCATCACCTCGCTGCGCTTGGCCTTGGCTTCCGAATCCGTGAGCCGGTTACCGGAGATCAGGGCCGCCGACACCCTTTACTCACCCCTCAGACCCCGGATGGAATTCTCGGGACGCGCAAAGGCTCGCCCGTCACATCATGCGCCACAGCGCTGCAACTAAAGTGCAACTAACGCCTTGCACATCCTGGCGAAATTGGCTATTCTGGTATGAAGAGCTGAAGCCTAAGAGATTGTCAATCCTATAACTTAGGGATTGACCGGGGTTTGCGGGCGAGCCGCGGACGTAGCTCATAACCCCAAGGTCGCAGGTTCAACTCCTTCCACCGCTACGATATCTACATGCGACCGTGCGTCGGAACGGCCGTTTTCTTTATGCCTACGTGGGTCGTCGGCCGGGGCGTTCGCCCCGAGCCGTCGCGTTCGGCCTCTGCGATCACGCGAGCGGCGCGTTGCCGCTTTCAAGGGGCGGGGTTCTGCCGACAGTCTCGTGATGTCGTATCAGCATGCAGATCAACGGGAAAAGAGAGGACGGGGAAATGCCACGAAGCCAAGGCAGGTGCTGGTGGAACGGTGGCGTCGGAAGTACAATCAGGGGTGGCCGGACAGCATCCACCGCGGACCACGAGGAAGCGGGAAAGGCATGCCTTTGAGACCAACGCTTGGATACGCGTCATTGGGAGTCTGCCATAGGTTGCTCGCGGCCTGGGGCATTCTGGAGCACGGCTTTCGGGTAAGGCGAGGCACCGATCGCAGGGGCGGCAGGGGAGCACTGTTCTGGATCGCCGTGGTGGCGATCGGGGCGGTTCTTGGCGGGCCGGAAATCCGCGGCGCGGCGCCCCCTGCGAAGGAGACGCGGCGCGACACTCGACCCTATGCCATCGTAGTCGAAAAAGACACAGCCGCTGACCCCGCTTGGCAAGGCGTGGTAGAAGCCCTCCGGAAGAAACGCGCGGCCCGAGTCTTCCTTGCGGAAAGCGGCGGCCTGAAGGACCTGCGCGAAGGGTTGGCCGCTCTGCGGCCCGGGTACGTGTGTTTCGTGGCGCGTCCGGCGGAACTGGCGCGCCAGGACAAGGCCAGGGGGCAGGCCCCGGACGGCCGCGTCCTGGAGTTTCCACTCCATGGCCTCTATTACCGCGACGCCGCGGCGCTGGTAGGTTCACTTGACAAGCTTGGCTATGACCATGCGATCTGGTCGGTCCTCACCGGTGCGACGCCGCAGGACGTCCTCCGCGTGGTCCAGGCAAGGCCGCTCAACGTTCGCCGGGGCCTCTCGCACATCGGCGCCGGCTGGCTGGAGTGGCTCGAGAGTGGCGTTTCGTTCAGCGAGGGCAGCCAGGGGCAGAAATGGACCAAGGATCCGGGCAAACCTCCCCAGGAGGTTCGAGGGCCGGATGACACCACGCAAGAGTTCGCCGCGGAACTGAACTCCGGCAAGGTGGACATGATCTCCACGAGCGGCCACGCGACCGAGCACGACTGGCAACTGGGGTACAGTTACCCCAATGGGCAGATCGTCACGACCTCGTGGATCGAGAAGTTGCCTGCGGCGGCCCAGGACAACTACAAGGAACTTCGTGAGAAGGCCGGGGCCACACCGACGGATTCCGCCGGGGGCCTGCTGGCCGTCGATCGGGCAAACCGGGTCTATGAGATCCGGGCTGACAATCCGAAGATCTATTTCTCCCCCGGCAACTGTCGCATCGCGCGGGTCGACGGCCCGGAGTGCCTGGCGTTGGCCTGGATTCGCCACGGCGCGATGCAGTTCTTCGGCCACGTGGGGCTGCAAAGCCGTTCGTGCTACGCGTGGGGCGTGGCCGAGTACTTCCTGGCACTCGGGGGGCGATTCACCTTCGCGGAGGCGGTCTGGCTCAACCAGCAGGCGATGCGATGGGAACTGGGCCAGATGGGCGACCAGGACAAGAAGGACAAGTACATCTGCTGCCGCAATCAGACGCCCGCCCCGGCCGGCCCCGAGTTCTTCTGGGAGACGGTGGTCTTGTACGGCGACCCGGCGTGGGAGGCGCGCGTCAACCCCCAGGGCGAGCCCCTCTACGATCAGGAACTGCGAACGAAGGACCTGGGCAGCGGGCGCAAGGAACTCGTGTTCACTGTCCGGATGCGCCGCGGCAGCCCTCCTTCCCGGCCAGCGGCCTTCCTGCTGAACCTGGGACCGGTCCTTCAGGTGGAAGTCCAAGAAGGGCCAGCCAATCTCCTGGTGACCGACAACTTCGCCCTCGTGCCTTTCTGGAAGCCGGGCGAGCCCGCACCGCCGGTGGGTAAGGAGTACAAAGCGGTGGCGGTTGTCCGGACGACGGCCGCAGGTCAATGACGGAAGAGAGTTCGTCTTCGCGCCCGGCTTCTTACGCCATGGCTCTCCAAATCCAGTGCACCCCGATGGGCGGCAGTTTGGGAGGGTTCTGAGGCATGAGAGCAGCGGTGGTCGGACTCCTTCTGGTGCTGGGGGCGCCCGCACTGATTGCGGCCGCCGAAGCGGATCGCGTGGCCGCCCTGGCCGCCAGGGACGCCGATGCCCTCTACAAGGAACTGGTGTCCGCCTTGGACGTCTTCGAGCGGGGCGGGCGGTGGAAGGACTCCGATTCGGCCATCCTGGCCTGGTCGTGCGGTCAAGATCTCCGAGCTCTGGTCTGCCTGTTCGAGGCGACGGGCGACCGTCAGTGGCTCGACCGGCTCTTTAAGTACGCCGACGCGATGTTCGCGAACCTGACGCCCAACCGCGACGGTGCCTTGAGTTGGCGGACCCGCCACTACTCCCATGGCGCGGAGCAGGATCTCGACTTCGCCGTGCACGACGGGATGACCCTCGGGCCGATTTGCCGCGCGATCGAGCTCATCAAGAAGGGCAAGGCGCTCGCCGTCGTCTACGGTCCGCGCGCCGACAGACTCCTCGGCGTGATCGAAGCGCAACTCATCCCCAAGTGGGACAAGTACCGCCGCAAGGTCAAGGACGGCGCGGTCCTCGTGTTCCAGGACGCCCCGGCGTTGGGGATCGAGCGCGGCATGACGCTGCCGCATAACCAGTACCTGGCGCTCGGGACGGTGGAGGTGCTGCTCCATCGCATCACGGGCAAGGCGGCCTACAAGGAACATGCGGCGGCGTTCGCGGGGTTCTTCAAGTCGCGCCTCCGGCTCGTCGGCGAGCACTACGAATGGAACTACTGGGATGCCGCCGGCGAGTGGGACGCCGAAATGGCCAAGACCGACAAGCCCCGCGCCGAAGATACCGGCCACGGCAGCATCGACCTCGCGTTCGTCCTCGCCTGTGCCGAGAGCGGCATCGTGTTCACCCAGGCCGACCTCAAGCGATTCGCCAACACGTTCGCCCAGGTGATGTGGAACGGTTCATTGGACGACCCGACCGTCGGCGGCTGGGTCAACCGGAGCACCACGTCGCGCCAGAGCGGCAACGTGCAGGACTGGGTCCTCCTTGGTCGCTTGGAGCCGAAGGTGTGGCAGGTCTGCTCGCAGGTCGTTCCGAAAGACGGCAGCCTCGCCGCCAAGGCACAACTCTACGGGCTGTGGTCGACGCAGGGGAGGACGGCAAAATGAAAGCCATCGTCGCGATTGCCTGTGGCGCCGTCGCGCTTCTTGGGTTCTTCGATGGCCTTCTTGGCGAGGAGCCCAAACCGACCGTCCGTCTTTGGGACACGGGCGAAGCCTACGCCGAAAAGGACCCGATGGGCGCCGCTTGGAAGGACAAGGCGAATGGGACGGCCGTGCCACACAACTCCCCAGACTGATGGCCAAGATCAGCGCCGCCGGTTTCAAGTCCAACGAGATCTACAAGGTCCATGACACCGGCCTCCGCAACTTCGGCATGGGCACGGTCGGTGTGAGAATCCTCAAGAACACGGCCGAGGAAATCCTCGTCGAACACGCGGGCGAAGAACGGCGGCACGGCAAGCCGGAGCCTGTTGTCACTACGTATCGCATTCTCGCCGGCAAACCATGGCTCGAAGTACGTCCCGTCGATCGCATCAACCAGCAGGGGATGCACGGCAAGTCGCGGATGTGCGCGTTCGTCAAGGGGGACGGCGAGGACTTCATCCTCGACGCCAAGCGTGAGGTCTTCACGAACGAAGTGAACCTTCCTGCCCCGCCTGGAACCATCGGGATGATCAACTTCAGCCGCAAGTTCCGCACCGACTACGACTCTATGTGGTTCATGACCTTCCCGCCGGGCGCTGAGAAGCATCCCCTGACTTACTTGGGTTTTCATGCGGACCCGTTGTGGGAGGACCCGCCGCGCCCCGATCGGCCAACGCCCCTGCACGCCAGAACTTGCCATCAACTGCCAGGAAAGCGCGTTAGGTAGCCGAGGCGGAAAACTCGCAGAAAGCGCAGGAAATACTACCACTTGTCAAGACTTGTCAGTACCTAACAATGGTACGCCCGGCAGGACTCGAACCTGCAACCTTTGGTTCCGTAGACCAAAGCTCTATCCAATTGAGCTACGGGCGTATCTAGACCCGCCGCGCGGGACGTCGCCGTCCCCCCCAGCGGTTTGGCGTTGGACCTCGCCCCCGGTGAGCCCTATAATGCGCGGAGATGTCGCACCGGAGAGACGCCATGACATCGCTGGAGCGGCCGGGGACGGCCGAACTCGTCGAGCGCATCAACGACCTGCGCCGGAAGCGCCGGGCGGTGATCCTCGCGCACAATTACCAGTTGCCGGAGGTCCAGGACATCGCCGACTTCGTCGGCGACTCGCTCGCCATGGCCCGCGAGGCCACGCGCGTCCAGGCCGACCTCATCCTCCTGTGCGGCGTGCACTTCATGGCCGAGACCGCCAAGCTTCTGAATCCCGACCGGCCGGTCCTCGTGCCCGACCCGAACGCGGGCTGCCCGATGGCCAACATGGTCGACCCGCGCGAACTGGCCGAGGCCAAGCGCCGCCACCCCGACGCGGTCGTGGTGACCTACGTCAACTCCTCGGCCGCCGTCAAGGCGATGAGCGACCTCTGCTGCACGAGCGCCAACGCCGTGCCGGTCGTCCGGTCGATCCCGCGCGAGCGGCCGATCCTCTTCGTGCCGGACCAGAGCCTCGGCGAGTACGTGGCCCAGGTCACCGGCCGCGACAACTTCATCCTGTGGCCGGGCTTCTGCCCGACGCACCACCGCATCCTGGCCGAGCACATCGAGGCGCGGCGGCGCGAGCATCCCGGCGCCGATGTGTGCGTGCACCCGGAGTGCACGCGCGACGTGCGGGCGCTGGCCGACTTCATCGGCTCGACCGGCCAGATCCTCCTGCACGTCCGGGAGTCGCGGAAGAAGACGTTCATCATCGCCACGGAGCTTGGCATCTGCCACGGCCTGCAAAAGCAGAACCCCGGCAAGACGATCGTGCCGGTGACGCGCCTGGCCGACTGCCCAAACATGAAACTCAACACGCTCGAGAAGGTCCTCTGGTCGCTGGAGGACCTGCGGTACGAGGTGACGGTCCCCGCCGACGTGGCGGGCCCGGCGCGGCGGGCCATCGAGCGGATGCTGGCCGTCTCGTGAACCCATGACCGATTCCACCTCACCCGTTTCGCCCTTGACGTTGCCGGCCGCCGGCGTCCGCGCGGCCTCGCCGCAGACCGTGCGCCTGGTGGACCTCATCGACCGGGAGACGCTCCAGGCCATCCAGGACGGCTTCTCGCAACTGGCCCATGCGGCGGCCAGCATCCGCGACGCCGAGGGCCGCACCACGCCCGTCAAGTACGTCTGCCACGCGGGCCTGACGCAGTTTGCCGCCGCCATCCACATGGAGGACCGCGTCCTGGGGACGATCGTGCTGGGCGACCTGCCCGAGCGGCCGCTGTCGGCCGAGGAGATCGCGGTGCTCGCCCGCGTCCATCACGTGGACGAGCGAGAGCTCGCCTCGGCCGCCGCCGAGCTGAGGCCCATGGACGAGCGGCAGATGCGGTCGGCCATTGCGTTCCTCCAACTCCTCGCCAACACCCTCACGCGCCTCTGCTATCAGCAGGCGGTGCTGCAAGAGACGGTCGACGAGCTGCGGCTCTTGTCGGAGACCAGCCGCCTCCTCTCCTCGACGCTCGACCCCGACGCGGTCCTCGACAACATCGTGAGGACCATGGCCGAGGTTATGCACGTCAAGGCGTGCAGCGTGCGC
>JAPLML010000259.1 GCA_026387055.1 Planctomycetota bacterium
CGTGCGCGACCCGGACCTCCCGGCCTTCCGCGGCCGCAACACGCGCCAGTTCTGGGCCAACCGCCGGTGGATGGACTCCGAGGCCGACGAGGACTACCCCACGCCGCAGTGCTTCAGGCGGGCCATGGAGTTCCTGCGCCATAACCACGGGGCCGACAACTGGCACCTCCACCTGGAGGTCTTCGATCCCCACGAGCCGTTCGTGTGCCCGAAGCGCTACCGCGAGATGTATGGCGATATGTGGAAGGCTTCCTACGAGTTCTTCTGGCCGAACTACGCCCCCGTGGAGGAGGACCCCGAGGCCGTCGAGCACGTCCGCCGCTGCTACGCCGCCACCCGGACGATGGCCGACCGCTGGCTCGGCGAACTGCTCGACACCATGGACGCGCTGGACGTCTGGAAGGACACCGCCGTCGTCTTCACGACCGACCACGGCCACATGCTCGGCGAGCACGGCTACTGGGCGAAGAATTACCAGTTCGACTACCAGGAATTGGTGCATATCCCCATGATCGTCTGCGCGCCGGGCGCGGCGCCGGGCCGGCGCGTGACCGGCCTCACGGCCACGATGGACCTCATGCCGACGCTCATGGACTTCCACGGGGCCGACCTCCCGCCGCACGTGCACGGCCGGTCGTTCCGCCGCCTGCTGGAGCGCGACGGGCCGCACCACGACGCCGTCCTCTACGGCTACCACGGCAAGGACATCGGCATGGCCGACGGCCGGTACACCTACGGCCGCCAGCCGCTCGAAGGCTCCTTCCTGTACCACTACACGGCGATGCCGCGCCGGTACTTCCACCAGCGCGAGAAGCTGGCGGGGGCCGAGGTCGGCGTCTTCCTGAAGCACGCCGGCGGCATCCCGGTGTACCGCGTGAAGGTGCCGTCGCACCGCCACCACGCGGCCCCGGACTATAACCCGGTCTACGACATCCAGGCCGACCCGGGCCAGGCGTCGCCGATCCGCGACCCGGCCCTCGAGGCCCGGCTGGCGGCGAAGATGCGCGACCTCCTCGCGCGCTACGACGCCCCCGAGTGCCAGTACCCGCGCGTGGGACTGTAACATGTAGGCCGGGGCGAGCCCCAGCTTGTTCGCCATCGTTTAGCCGTCGCCGGTACGGCGACGAACCTTATTCAGCCGCCCCGCTTGTCGAAGACTCACCGTGGCGACCTGGGCGCGTGCTGTTCAACCGCAAGGAGGCGCGAATCATGGCTCGACCGGTCTCGATCATGGTGGCTTGTGCATTCATCGCCGGTTTGTCGGCGACCACGGCGCTCTTGGCCGCCGAGCCGCCTCCCCCCGCCGTCACGCCCAAGTCGGCTCTTCGCGTCTGGGTCGACCAGCTCGGCTATCGCCCGGCGGCGACGAAGATCGCGGTCGTGGCGAGCGACCAGGCGATCGCGGCCGACCTTGCCCTCGACATCTGCGACGCCAAGTCCGGCAAGGCCGTCTGGAGCCTGAAGGATCACGCCGGCGCCCTCAAGCCGTTCAAGAACGGTCAGAAGGACGGTGAGTCGGGCGACTTCACCGCGCACCTCGACTTCACGGACCTCAAGGTCCCCGGCCGCTACTACGTGGCCGTCAAGGGCGGCGCCGGAACCGAGCGATCGTACCTTTTCAGCATCGCCGAGGACGTGTACCGCGCGCCCGGCTTCGCCGCGTGGAAGGCCCTCTACTACAACCGGGCCGACACCGAGAAGCCCGAGAAGTACGCCGGCCCGTGGAACCACAAGGCCGACCATCGCGGCCCGAACCAGGCGACCGAGGCCCGCGTCTACCGGTGGGTCAAGAACGCCCACTGGGACCCCGTGGGCACCGAGATCGCCGACCCGGCGCCCCACGACGTGTCCGGCGCGTGGTGGGACGCAGGTAACTTCGATAAGTACATGGGCAATACCACGCTCTGCCACAACGAGCTGCTCCTGGGCGTCGAACTTCTCGGCGCCGCCCCCAAGGACGGGGACCTCAACATCCCGGAATCGGGCAACGGCATCCCCGACGTGCTTGACGAGATCCGCTGCGCCACGGAATGGTTCCTCCGCATGGGCGATGCGACCGGCGCCGCTTGGGGCCGCGTGTACGAGAAGACCGGCTGCCCGCCCGAGGCCGACACGACGCCCGTCATGCTCACCCAGCAGACGAGCGGGGCCACGATGAACCGCGCCGCCGCCCTCGCGTGGGCGAGCACCGTCTGGCAGGAGCGCAAGCTCGACCCCGCCTTCGCGAAGAAGTGCATGGACGAGTCCATGATATCATGGCAACTGCTCCAAACGAAGCCTCACCCCTGGCCCGCTGACGCCAAGGACCCCAAGAAGCCCGCCTACACGGGCGAGTGGTTCTTCGCCGACTTCCAGAAGTGCGGGGCCCTGGCCGCCGCCTGCTACTTCCGCGCGACCGGCAAGCCCGAGTACGAGAAGATCGTGCAGGAGAGCGCGTCGAAGTGGTCCATCCCGCCGGGCGAGAACGTCGAGGTCTGGCCCGCCATCTGGGTCTACGTGCACACGCCGGGGGCCGATGCGGCCACCGTCAAGAAGCTGCGCGACATGCTCTGCGGCGCCGCCGACGGCGTCGTGAAGCAGACGGGCGAGAACCGCGGTTACGCGGCGGGCGTCCGCGGATACTGGTGGGGCTCCAACCGCGCGATCGGCCAGGCGGGCCTCAACTGCCTCGTCGCCGCGGAACTCACCGGGGACCCGGCGGCGCGGGCCCGGTACCTCGCCGCCGCCGAGGAGTTCGTTCACTACCTCAACGGCCGCAATCCCATCGGCCAGTGCTTCTGGTCGAACCTGAAGGCCTTCGGCGCCGAGAACTCCGTCATGGTCATGTTCCACGCGTGGGTGGGCAACTTCTCGGCCAAGGAAAGCCAGAAGTACATCGGCGAGGGCGAAGGCAAGATCGGCCCGTTCCCCGGCATGGTGGTCGGCGGCGTCAACGGGGGCATGAAGAAATACATCAATAACCTCGACTGGCGCCAGAACCCGTGGGAATTCAACGAGCCGTGCCTCACCTACCAGTCGTCGTGCGCGTCGCTCCTGGCGTACTTCGGCCTGAAAGGCAGGTAGCGACTGCGAAAGGTCGGTGCGCGGCGGGTCTCCTGACCCGCCGCGCGGGGGCCAACTCCTGCCGGCGCGGCAGATTCTTGGCGCGGTGGGTCACCGTACATGTTTGGCATATCAGCCTTTCATGTGCCACGGGTTGCTTGCCAACCCGTGATCACTGTAGTCTTCTTACCTTATGGTGTTACACCCTAGGGAAGAAATCCATGATAACCACGGGTTGACAAGCAACCCGTGGCACATGTAAAGAAACGACGCTAAACACATACACCGGCGACGGCTAAACGATGCGACGGCTAGACGGGCGGCTCGTCGTGGC
>JAPLML010000402.1 GCA_026387055.1 Planctomycetota bacterium
GGCTTCGAGCTTGCCGTCCGCGGTCTTGTAGTAGTACCCGCTCAGGCGCATCGCATCGACGTTCATCGCAAGCATGTTCAGCAGGTTGTGGTCGATGAACGAGCCGACGTCGGCCCACGCGGCGTAGCCGAGGTTGGGGTCGCGGAAGTTCGCCCCGGTCGCCGCCGCCTCGAGGCCGTTGATCCAACTGTTGATATACGTCTGCTGGGCGGCGTTGGGAAGCTCCGGGTCGACATACGGCGAGCCCCGGTCATTCTTCCAGATGAAGCCGCCGCCGACGGGCACTCCGCCGGCGCCCGTGGAGAGCGGCCCGACGTCCACGCGGTCGTCGCCGGACTCAATGACCTCCATCACGGCGTAGACGCCGATGTAGTCCGAGGCGGTCACCTGGCCGCCGTTGGCGTTCAGGTACATCTCCACCCACTTCGTCCGGGTGGCGTAGCAGCCGATCTGGAGGCTCAGGTCATACATGAACGGGTTGCTGATGAGCACGCGATCGTACGTGGTGGGGCCGTAGAAGATCCAGTCCGCCTCGCCGGGCAGGCCGAGCACGTCGAAGCTCCGGTCCTGGTTGCCTTCGTCCCACAGTTCGACGCGGTACTGTTTTTTGGCGAAGCCGGCGGAACTCGAACCGCGGACGTGGATGCCGCCCCGCGTGCCGAGGTTCAGGGGATTCGTCAGCCGGGCGCGCCCGTCGGCGCCGGGCTCGAAGATTCCGACGAAACTGTCGCCGAAAAACGTCCCCGTCCCGGGCACGCCGTCGCCGAACGTCTCCACCACGACGATCGGCAGGTTCGAACTGGAGGCCAGCACGTCGGCGCCCAGGGCGATGTACGTCTCGCTGACCACGCCGCTCGACTTGCCGTTGGCGCCGATGGACATCGCCCGGAGCATCGTCGTGGTGGTGAGCGTCCTCGGGCCGCTCCAGACGGGCGAGGCGGTCGTCGGCAGCGTCTCGTCGAGCGTGTAGCGAATCGTGTCGGTCGGGTAGCCGGCGGTCAGGTTGACCACGAGCGAACCGGTGAACGTGGTGCTGGCCACGCTGAACTGCGGGGCCTGGGGCACGTCATTCGCGTTGTTCCAGCCCGGCGTCGGCGCGGGGAAGAAACGTTTCTGGCCGTCGGCGCCGACGCCGTAGGACCTATCCTCGATCTGGGCCGGGTAGTTCGTGTAGGCGGACACGGCGGCGCCGCTCGCGTTGACCAGGGCCACGTCCTCGCCGCCGCTGTCCTTCAACTTGAAGTTGGTATGGAGATAGCCGTGCTCGTCGAGCGCGGGATCGCGGATGTTGTCGCCGGAGGCGAACACGACCAGATAGCCCAACGGTGCGACGGACGTGCCGGCCGGGAACGCCCACTGGTTCGGGACGTCAAGATCGTCGGTCAGGTAGAAGCCGTCGAGGGCGGCCGCCCCGTCCGTGGGGTTGTAGATCTCGATCCAGTCGGGGCTGCTGTAATCGCCCGCGAAGGCAACCGCGGCGCTCGCGCGCGTCCGCGTCTGCAAGGTGGTGGAGTTGTCCGCCATGAATTCGGTGATCTGGAGCGGCGGCGGGGTCAGCGTCTGGAACGAGAGCGACGGCGTCGCCCAGGCTTCACCCATGGCGTTCCGGGCGTACGCGGCAAAGTAGTACGGGGTTGTGGGGTCGAGCGTGTCGATCGTGCCGTAGAACTCGCCCGATTGAACGCCCAGGTCGATCACGTGATCCCAACCCGCCGGGTTCGTCCCCCCGTCGTTGTCGCCGTAGTAGACCTTGACGAGCGGCGAGTCGTTGCCGGTACCCGTCACTTGGCCGTGGACCCAGGCCGAGTAGGCGCCCACGTGGGCCGCGGGCAGGTTGGCCACCGACGGAGCCGTGGCGGTCAGCGTGGTGAACGAGACGGTCGCCGGCGCCCAGGCCGCGCCGACCGAGTTCTCGGCGAACGCGCGGTAGAAGTAGGTCGTCCCCTGGCTCAGATTGCCGATCAGGCCCGAGAAATCGCCGGTCTGCTGTCCCAGGTCGATCCAGCCGTCCCAGTTGCCCGCGACGGCGCCGCCATCGTTGTCCCCAAAGTAGATCCTGGCGTTCGGGGCCTGGCCGCCCGTGGTGACAATCGTGCCGCCGATCCTGGCCGAGAACGCCTCGACGTTCGCGGCCGGGGTAGTGACGACCGTGGGCGGGAAGGTGGGGGCTTTCTCGATCAGCCGGATGCCGTTCAGGGCGTAGCCTTTGCTGCCGTCGGCCACGCCGCCGGAGTCGACGGAGGTCGGAATGGCGCCGGTGTACTGCTGCGAGGCGACCTCGAACTCGCCGTCGTCGCCCGGGTCGATGCCGGTCCACTGGACCACGAAGCCCTGGCTGGCCTGGTGGTTCGCGCCCGTCCACAGGGCGACCTGGTTCGGTCCCAGGCCGGCGGTCACGATGCCAACCCCCGTGCTGTGCGCCGGCGTGAAGGAGTCGGCGCCGATGAGCGTGACCAGCGTCCAGCGGTCGGTGTAGGTGTCGGCGCCGCGCACGGCGGTGCCGGCGAACTCGTAGGTGTTGCCCGGGTCCAGGTTCTCGAACTGGTAGGTGTACGAGGCGGCGCCCCCCATCTCGATGCTGTTGGCGCCGGACATCGACGTGAAATCGACGTACCCGCCGAAGATGTTGTCCGCATCGGTGCCGGCGGCCGGGTTGACGCCGGTGCCGCCGAAGCTCGCACCCACGGCGATCGCCGTCAGGAGCACCGGCGCGTTCGCGCCGGTCGCGATATCCTTCAACTGCCCGGACGAACTCCCGCCGTTGTCCGCATACAACGTGGCGTTGGCATGCGTCAGCGGTCCGCTGACGGTGTCGTTGTAGGCCGTGAAGCCCGACAGCAACACGCGCGGCTCGAGCGGCTCGACAGCCGGCATGCACCCCATGGGCCGAGAACGTCGATTCATGGTGGTCCTTCGCTGCAAACCTCCCACGGAATCTCCAGGTGCCATCTCTGGATTCCCCACAACCGTGCCCCGGGCGCAGACCCGCCCTGCTTCAGGCCGAACGTCGCCGCCTAGTCGGAATTATACAACACTAAACGACCAATGCCAAATCAAGAGTCACCGCCGCGCCGGCGATTTCGAGTCCTATAACAACCACGCGTCCCGCAAGTCGCTGGGGATTGCCTGAAACAACCGGCAACCGTGTGGGTTCAATCAGTGAACGTAGACGCGG
>JAPLML010000376.1 GCA_026387055.1 Planctomycetota bacterium
AGGCCGCGGCAACGCCGCGGCGTATGTCTCTATTGTCCCGACGGCGCCGGCCGCGACTCCAATTGCCTCAGCCGCTTGCGGAGCATCTCGACCAGCGCGGGGTCGTCGGGCTCCAGGGCGAGCGCCTGGCGGCAGTGCGCGATCGCCTCGGCCGTCTTCCCCTTCCGGGTGAGGATGGCGGCGAGGTTGTAGTGGACGACCGGGTCGGGCGAAAGGGCCAGGGCCTTCTCGTACTCGGCGGCCGACTCGTCCTCCCGGCCCAGCATCCGGAGGGCCGTCGCCAGGTTGCTGTGGGCCTCCGCGAAGTCCGGCTTGAGGCGCAGGGCCTCCTGGTACCGGCCGATCGCCTCCTGGGGCTTCTTCTGGAGGACCAGGGCGTCGCCCCAATCGCGGCAGGCCGTCGCGTTGTCCGGGGCGAGGCGCAGCGCCTCGCGGAACTGGCCGATGGCCTCGTCCGTTTGCCCTCCCCGCATGAGGTCCATGCCCATCGCCACGATCGTGGAGACGTGATCCGGACACCGCTTGAGGATGAGGCGCCATTGCTCGGCGGCGCCGGTGTAGTTGCCGCGGGTGCTCTCCAGCAGGGCGAAACCGGCTTGGAGATGGAGATCGTCCGGCGCCCGCTCAATCGCCCGCGCATACGCCTCGGAGGCCCGCGCGAGCGCCTCGGGCGACATCTGGGCCGAGAGTTCCCTGACGCGGCGCCTCATCTCGGCCGACTGCGCGGCGTGGTCGATCTGGTTTGTGAACGGCGGGCGGTTCATCATGTCCGCCATGTCCCTCATCATGCGGAAGCAGTTCCAGCCGGTCAGGGCGAGCCGCTCGGCGCACCGCTCCGGTGTCGGCGGGCGGGCGCCGGCGGCACGCCGGCGAATCTCCTCCGGCAGAATCTGCTCCACGCGCTCCAGGACCGTCCGCGCCAGAAGGGAGTTGCCGTCGAAGTTGAGGTGCACGTGTTCGTACAGCCACTCGCCGCCGGGGACGCCGTGCGGCGTGGCCGGGTCGGACTCGAAGGCCTTGGCGGCGTCCACGAGGTACACGCCCTGGGCCTCGCGGCCGGCGGCCACGTCGCGGATGATGTCGTTGATCCGCGTGTCGGCGCGGAACCGCAGGGCGTCGAGGTCCTGCGCGAGGAGGAATCGCGCGCGGGCCTCGTCGAACCGGCCGAGGGCCCACGCGCACCGCGCCAGGCGGAAATGGAGGTCCGCCCACCGGTCGTCGAGGGCGGCCGCGGCGGCGTATCTCCCGGCCGCCTTCGCGTGCTCGCCCGCCGTCTCGAGGGCCGCGCCCGCGTCATAGGCTTCCTGCCAGCGGGCCTGGTCCTGGGCCGACAGGTCCGGCCGGTGGCGCGACGCGAAGGGCGGGCAGTCCCGCAGGTTCGTGACCACGGTGCACACGATGGCCTCGGGGCCGGCGCTTCGGGCGGCCCCGCAGAGGTCCGCCAGGTTCGCGCGGAAATGATCGTAGACCTGCGCCAGGCGCGGGTCGTCGGCCGCCACGCGGTACTCTAGAAACATCTCCATGCCTCGCCACGACTTCGGGGCCTTGTCCTTCGCCAGGGCTTGAGCCGCGTTGCCGGCGAGCTGGCCCACGCGGGTGGACTTGACCCACAGCCCCGCCCGGATCACCGCCAGGTTCGGCGAGAACCGGCTGAAGACCGTCCCGGGCCCGTACGGTCCCACGACCTCGTTGTTGCCCATGTAGACGACCAGGAGGTCGGCGTCGTAGCCGGCGCACTCGCGGCCGATCTGGCGGACCGCGTGCGAGTTCACGGCCGTCATCGCCGCGTTGATCACCTCGAACCGCACCCCCGGATGCCGCTCGCGCAGCATCGCCTCCAGGCAGCGGCCGAAGTTGAACGCCGGGTCCGGCACGCCGAAGGCGGCCGAACTGCCCAGGATGAAGATGCGGTACGCGCCCGCAGGCTTCGGCATGTCGAAGTGCGAGAAGTCGGGCCCCCGCGCCATCGCGCGCGGGAAGTACCGCCACCCGAACCGCGGATTCGCCTTGTACCGCCCGCCGCCGTCCGAGATGAAAAACGCGGTCGGGCGGCCGTAGCCTGCCGCCCGCAGGACGAGTTCCGCCAGTGCCAGAAATGTCAGCGGCGCCGCCAGCACAAGCGCCGCGCGCAGGACCCACAAGCGCCAGCCCACGATGCGGCGTCGGGCCGCGGGAGGCGCGGCCGGCGCTTCCGCGGCCGGCGGACGCGCGGCCGACGCTTCGTGCGGGTGTTGGCGATTCCGCGATCCCATGACGCCCCGCGACCTCAACGCGACGTGGCCAGTGCCGTTTCCAAAAACGTACCGCGACTTCTCTAGTACTACAACGCCACTTAACCTCGTGCGCGGTGGGTCTCCTGACCCACCGCGCGGCAATTGCCCCCGGGCGGCGAGATAACGGTCGCCGCGCGAAGTGGCGTTGTAGTACTGGCCGCGTGCCACGGCTGTCGAGAGCGACACAACCGTTGTCGCCGCGGCGACCACTGGCTACTGTAAGCGGGCCGGCCGCGCCGAGGCAAAGAAAAAGCCACGGTCCGCGCCGGCCTCACAGTAGTTAATAGTGGTACGGGCATGGACGAAAGCCCGGGGAAACTCTGCTCATGGCAAGGTGCATGAAGGCGCTGGCGCTCCTGGTCGCGCTCGTCTTGGCGGCGGCGGGATGCCGGAAGCAGGAAGAACCGAAGACGCCCGAGACCCCCGGGACCCAGACCCCCGCGAAGCCGGCCAGGCCCAAGTCCGAGGAAACCGCCGCCCGCCTCCTGGACGCTGTCCGCAGCGGCGACGCCGGCGCCGTCCAGCGGCTCCTCGCCGGGGGCGCGGACGCCGGCGCGGCTGATGCCTCCGGCACGGCTCCGCTGCATCTCGCGGCCTCCCTGGGCCATCGTGCGATCGTCGAGCTCCTCGTCGGCAAGCGCGGCGACGTGATGATCCCCGACGGCGCGGGCAACACGCCGCTCCATTTAGCCGCCGCCAAGGGGCACAAGGGCCTCGCCGAGTTCTTCCTCGCCCGGCGGGCTGACATCCAGACACGGAACAAGGCCGGGCGGACCCCCCTCCACGCCGCCGCGGCCGAAGGGCGGACCGAGACGATCGAATTCCTCGTCTCGCGCGGGGCTGACCCCAAGGCCCTCGACAAGGAGGACGTCACGCCGCTGCACCTGGCGGCCGAGAAGGGCGACACGGCGAGCGCCGAGCTTCTCTTGGCGAAGGGCGCCGCCGTCAATGCCCGCGCTCGCGACGGCTCCACGCCCCTACACGCCGCCGCCCGCGGCAACCAGCGCGAGGTCGCGGTCCTGCTGCTGGCCAAGGGCGCCGCGAAAGAGGCCAAGGACGAGGCGGGCCAGATGCCCGTCGAAGTCGCCCTGGCCGAGGGCCATGCGGAGCTGATCGACGTCCTGGCCGACAAGAACTTCAAGATCGACGCCCGCGACCCCGGCGGCCGCACGCCGCTTCTGCGCGCGGTCGAGCTCCAGCGGGGCGACGCCGTCGAGCGGCTCCTCAAGGAGGGGGCCAATCCCAACCTCCAGTACGAGCGAGGCTTCACGCCCCTGGCGCGGGCCATCGAGATCGGCAACGCCTGGATCGCCCAGTTGCTCCTCGCGAAGGGGGCCGACATCAACGGCAAGGTCGCGGGGCAGGAGACCGTGCCGCCGCTTCTCTTGGCGGCGCGGGGACGCAAGGACCTCGCCGAGCTTCTCTTATCGAAGGGCGCCGATGTCAACCTGGGCGATCCTTCGAGCGGCCTGACGCCCCTGCACGTGGCGGCGGAAGGGTTCCGCGAGGTCGCCGAACTCCTCCTCTCGAAGGGCGCCGGGATCGGCGCCGCCGACCGCGACGGCCGCACGCCGCTTCACGTGGCCGCCGCCTCGGGCCACGTGGAGGTCGTGCAACTGCTCGTCGCCCGCGGCGCCAGCCCCCATGCGGCGGACTTCAGCGGCGCGACGCCCCTCTTTGACGCCGTCAAGAGCGGACGCTGGGACATGACCGACCTGGTGCTCTCCAAAGGGGCCAACGTCAACGTCGTCGCCCGGCCGCGCTCGGGGGGCGAGGCCGGCCGCCCCCGGAAGCCGCCCGCGCCGCCTTCGGCCGCGGCGC
>JAPLML010000205.1 GCA_026387055.1 Planctomycetota bacterium
GGAAGTCCTACTTGATCTCCACGAGCTTGTACCTGCCCGTCCCCAGCCCCACGGCTTCCAGGCGATCAATCTGCACATAGGGGTCCTTGCCGTGGATGCGCTCGAAGAGGTGCTTGCCCTCGACGAGCTTGCGTCCGGGCGGCAGGCTCCCCGGCAGCGGGTCGCCGTCGCGCGTCAGGTCCAGGCTCGCCTTCTCGACGGCCGCGATGTCCTCGGAGGCCACGATGCCGACGTCGGGAATCAGGGCGGGCGTCGAGAAGCCCCAGCAGTCGCAGTAGACCGTGATCTGCGTCAGGAACGTGATGTGAAGGGTCCGGCCGGGCTCGAACGTCCGCAGCACCTCGCGGGCCGCCAGCGCCAGGCCGTGCTGGAAGGGGATGAACCCCCCGCCGGAGATCTTGATGGCGTCTTTCGGGCACGCCAGGACGCAGTGGCGGCAGTAGACGCAGTTGTGGTAGAAAATCTCGAGGCGGTTGCGCTCGGCGTTCCATTGGGCGGCCTGGCGCGTGCATGCCTCCACGCACTTCTTGCACCTGACGCACAGCTTCTCGTTGTAGAGGAGGCCGCCCTCGAGTTGGTGCAGCCAGCCGCGCGACTTCTGCGTTACGCAGCCCATCGCGAGGTTCTTGCACGCCGCCCCGTAGGCGCAGTCGCCGTGGCCCTTGAAATGGCTGAGGTTCACGAGGGCGTCGGCGTCCTCGACGTTGCCGGCGATCTCGACCTCCTTGAGCGTCTTGTACCCGATCTTGTGGCGGTAGAAGAACTTGTCCTTGACGCCCGCGGCGCCCACCAGCGGCGCGCCGAGGACCTCGGCCGTGTACCCGCGGGCGGTCGCCTCGCCGACCGAGTACGAGCCGTCGGTCACGAAGACGTTCTTGGCCCCGGCCGCCTTGATCTTCTCAATGAGGAGCCGCACGAAGAGCGGCGGGATGGTGGTGAATCCGAAGTGCCCGCCCACGTGGATCTTCACGGCCACCGTGGCGCCGCCGCAGACGCGCTTCATGGGCAGGCGGTCGAGCATCCGCAGGAACTTCGCGGGGAGTGTGGCCTTGGCCTCCAGGCGCTCGACGGCCGCCGAGGCGAACAGCACTTCCGCCTGCCCCTTCGCGGCGCCGGCGTTCTTCTTGACGGTCACGGATTTCGGCGTCGCCATCACGCTGTCTCCGATTCTGCTTGACCAAGGACGGGTAATTTACGCGGAATGGCCGTGAGATGCAAGTGCGGGATGCGCCGCAGCGCCTTACTTGACGCGACAAAACCACCCCTTCAGGTGCGCGGTGGGTCTCCTGACCCACCGCGTGATACCGTGACCTTCAGCGGCCAGACGCAAACTCGGCGCGGCAGGTCAGGAGACCCGCCGCGCACCAATGAGCCCGCCATTGCGGCCGACTTGGGGGCGGGCCCCTCGCGCCGGGCCTTGCCGATCTGCCACAGCGCGAACGCCACCATCGCCGCGAGGCTCAGGACGAGGAAGGCGAGCAGGAGCCAGTGTTTCGTCGCGGGTCGCATGGGCAGGGGCATCTTACTTCGGCCGCCGCGCCGCGACAACGGTTTGCTCAACCTTTCGCGCGCCGCCGCCTTCTGATAATATGAGAAGTGCCGTTCGAGCCGGGGCCATTCGAGCCGGGACCGGAAGGTCCCGGTCACTCTCGATGCTCGCGCCGGCCTGCAAGGGGGCTTCTGATGCGTATCCTGGTCACCAACGATGACGGCATCATGGCGCCGGGCATCCTGGCCTTGAGGCGGGCGCTGACGGCCCTGGGCGAGGTGACGGTCGTGGCGCCCACCGTGCCGCAATCGGCCGTCAGCCACGGCATCACGCTGACCGAGCCGATCCGCGTCCACCGCGTGGACCTCGGCGAGGGGGCGAAGGGGTTCGGCGTCGAGGGCCGGCCGGCGGACTGCGTCAAGCTCGCCCTCCTGGAACTCATGCCCGACCGGCCGGACCTCGTGGCCAGCGGCGTCAACCTGGGCGCGAACGTCGGCATCAACGTCCTGTACTCCGGCACGGTGGCCGCCGCCGTCGAGGGCGCGTTCTACGGCGTGCCGTCGGTTGCCGTCAGCATTGAGGATTCCGACACGGTGGACTTCGACGGCGCCGCCCGCGTCGCCCGCCGTCTCATCGACCAACTGGCGGCCGGGGGCCTGGCGCCGGGGATGCTTCTCAATGTCAACGTGCCGGACCTCTCGCGCGGCCCGCCGAAGGGCGTCAAGGTGGTGCCGCAGAGCATGAAAGGCTGGCGCGAAGGATGGGAACAGCGCCGCGACCCGCGCGGCCGTGCCTACTACTGGATGACCGGCCAGGAAATCCCGGAAGACGTGGGCGTGGATTCCGACGTGGCCGCCCTGGCCGAGCGCTACGTCACCGTGACGCCCCTGAGGTTCGACCTCACGGACCGCGCGCGGCTGGAGGAGGTGCGGGGGATGGACCTGTGCCTGTAGGCCGGGGCAACGCCCCGGCTTTCAGGTGCATGGTGTGCGAAGCAGCCCGGGTGTTGCCGCGGCCTATGCGTCGAACAGGTCCGCCTCGCCCGCCGTGTCGCCCTTGGAGGCCGGGGGCTTCAGGTCGAGGTGCTCGTACGCCACGGGGGTCACGATGCGGCCCTGGCGCGTGCGGCCGACGTAGCCGATCTTCAAGAGGTACGGCTCGACCATATCGACAAGCGTATCCACTTCCTCGTTGAGCGTGGCGGCGATGGCCTCGATGCCCGCCGGCCCGCCGTGGTACACGTCGATGATCGTCCGCAGGAACTTGCGGTCGAGGTCGTCGAGGCCCTTCTCGTCGACCGATTCCATCTTCAGCGCCTCGAGGGCCAGCTTGGGCGTGACCCGGCCGTCGCCGCGCACCTGGGCGTAATCGCGGACGCGCCGCACGAGGCGGATGCACACGCGCGGCGTGCCGCGCGAGCGCCGGGCGACCTCGCCCAGCGCCTCGGGGTCGGCGTGGACGCCCAGGAGCTTCGCGCTCCGCACGGCGATCTGGCGCAGGTCTTCCTCCGGGTAGAACTCGAAGTGGTGGAACAGGCCGAACCGCTCCCTCAGGGGCGCCGAGAGGAACCCCGCCCGCGTCGTCGCGCCGATCATCGTGAAGGGCTGCAAGGGCACGTTGATCGTCCGGGCGAACGAGCCGCGGTCCACCGTGATGTCGATGCGGAACTCCTCCATCGCCGGGTAGATGAATTCCTCGACCACCGGGCCGAGTCGGTGGATCTCGTCGATGAAGAGGACGTCGCCCCGCTGGAGGTTCGTCAGGATGCCCACCAGGTCGGCCGGCCGCGTCAGGGCCGGGCCGCTCGGGGTCTTGATGCCCGCCCCCCTCTCGGCCGCCACCCCGTGGGCCATCGTGGTCTTGCCGAGGCCGGGCGGC
>JAPLML010000346.1 GCA_026387055.1 Planctomycetota bacterium
GCTTCGCCATCATCGAGCCAGTGCCGGGCGTATCGTATTGCGGCCCGACGGGCTTGGGCTGCTCCTCCGACGGCACGATCACCCACAGCTCTTCCCCCGCCCAGGCGACCGGGCGGCCTTGACGACGCTCTCCACTTCCGCCTTGTGCGTTGCTCCCTGAGTAGGTCCCGCGCGTCAGCTTGTGCCACTTCTCGCCATCGCGAGCGAACACGGGGCTGTTGCTCGGGGGCTCAGTCGTTGTCACGGGCCTCTGCGAGTTCTTGGCCACCATCTTCGGCGGCGCGGTGGAGGGTGCTGGCGTGGTTAAGTCCCCAACTATATCCTCAATCGGCGCATCGAGCTTATCCCATCCATCAAAATCGGTGGCCGGCCCCGGCTCCGCTGACTTCGGTGCGACCATGCTCTTGTGGACCTGACCGCTGGCCTGCGATTCGTATTGATCGGTGATGCCGGGGCGCACTCGCCGGGCCTCTTCGTGGGCACGGCGGAGCGTGGGCAAGAGGAGCGCCGCCAACAGAAGCAACCCGCCCGTCACGCAAAGCACGATCAGCAGTGCCCTGCCTTGGGCGGCCATCCTCTTTCGCCTTGCCTCGGACATCGTGCGGTATGCGTGCCTGCTCATCGGACTTCCCCCTTCTCAAGGGACACTTTGGCCTCGATCCGCTGGCCATCGGGCGAGCCGGCGGTGTCGAGTCGGACGGCGTATTCGGGCTGCATGTTGCCTGTGACCTGGACGTGGATTCGGGCGACGCGGGTCCTGCCCGTCGGCAAGTCGCGGCCCGTGCTGAAGGCCGCGAGGATGACGCGGTCGTGCTGCATTGCCGCGGGGTCGTAGTACGGCGGGGTCTTGAAGGCGGGGTGTTCGCCGCCCTCGATGCCCACGATCTTCACGCTGCCCGTCTCGGCCGCCAGCTCGAACTGCCAGGCGGCCAGCGCCTGCGCCCCGCTGTCAATCCACACGTCCACCGCGGCGAAGCGCACGCCGCCCCGCGCTCCGGCGTCCTCGCCGGCGACCCGGCCGCCGACGGGCAGAATCACGAGCAGGGCGAAGGCCACCGCCCGAAGCCATATCGAGAACGATTGCCGACGGCCTCCGGCTTCCGGCCTCCGGCTTCCGGCCTCCGGCCTCCGGCCTCCGTTCGGTGCAACCGAAAGGATGGCGTTCAATGGAGTGTCCCCCTATCCAGCCGCACGGCCGACATGGCCACGGCATCCACGTCGCGGCGGTCCACGACGCCATCGCGGGTGAAGTCCCACTCGGACTTGGGCTGACCAGCCGCTTGGAGCCGACGGGCGAGGAGGAAGGCATCCAGGATGTCCACCCGCCCGTCGTGGTTGAGGTCCTCGCTTGCAGCCGGGGCCGCCTTCGCAGCAACCGTGACGGCCGGCCTCGACGCGGCCCGCGGCTCGCCGTGGCGGACGGCCTGGATGCCGGCCACCACGAGCATCGCCGCCGCAGCGGCTGCCACGGCCGCCCATCGGACGATCCGCCGCACCCGCCGGCTGTGTGGCACAGCCGCCCTCGGCTGTGTCCCGCCAAGATGGCGGCGGGCGCGGCCCAGGACCGCGGCAGATCGGAAGA
>JAPLML010000729.1 GCA_026387055.1 Planctomycetota bacterium
AGTTCCACGCGGTCAAGGGCCCGCACTCACCCACGAGGCGGGCCTTCGCGATCGTCCGGGCGGTGATCTGCTCCGGTCCTCGCCAAATGCGGAAGGTCACGCCGGCGTGCTGCTTCAGGAATTCGGCCCGGAACTGCTCCACGTCGCGGCCGGTCGCAAAGTCGGGGAACGCCTCGATCTTCGGCTCGGCGAAGGTCACCATCGACTGACCCTTGCGGTGATATACCACGAGGTTCGTCACGCGCGGGATGTCGGCGGTCCGGGGCTTGCCGGTGAGGTACGAGACCTCGAGGCGTTTCACTCCCGCCACCGTGGTCTCGGCGGTCAGGCGGAGCGGCTGCCCGGCATTGACCGCCGCCTCGACCGCTTCACGGGCATCGAGGCCGCGAAAGAGCGGCGCGACGAACTTGAGTTTGCGGTCCGGCTGGCCTTCCGGGTAAACCGTGGTCGGCTCCAGGGGCGCCTGGCCGTGCAGAGAGAGAGGGTTGAGGACCAGTTCGGCGCGAAAGATGCCGGCGTCCTTGGGCAGGCCCGCGAGGTCCACCGTGAGCAGCTTCGCCTTGGGGTCATGCTTGAGCGTATTCGGAAACGTGCCCGTGTCGTCGGCCGTGAAGGTGGCGGTGCGCGCCGCCCCGACCGGCGCGGCGGCCCCAAGAAGGATTACCCCCAGCACCAACAGCATCCTGGCTCGCATAGGGCGCTCTTTTCTGGTGCTCCCGCGCAGGTCAGTCACTGCGCGGTGGATCTCCCGACCCCCTCTGTTCAGCGTGCCAGATTGCCGTGTGCCACGGCCGGCTTGCCCGGCCGTGTCTCAGCCCGGCGGAAGACCGCACGGCCGGACAAGCCGGCCGTGGCACACAGTTGCCAAGCATGCCAAACAGACCCGGAGTGATTGTACTGCCGGGTACGCGCCGGGCAGATACAAATCGGGCGGAGGCGATCGCCCCGTGGGACTCGGTTGACGCCCGCGCCAAGGCGGACTATAGTGAGTCCCGCAGCGCAAAAACACGAGACGAGTCTCGCGATGGCACACGATAACGGCGCCCAGGTGGTTATCATCGGAAGCGGCGGGGCGGCGCTGCGGGCGGCGCTCGCGGCCGCAGACGGCGGGGCCGGCGTCCTGGTGCTCACGAAGGGGCGGCTCGGCGAGGCGGGCGTTACGGCCCTCTCCTGCTCCGACCGCATGGCTTTTCACGCGACGCTGGAACACACCGAGCCCGGCGGCCCGGACGCCTGGCGGTACCACGCCGAGGACATCTACCGCATCGGCGGGGGGGTCTCCGACGCCGGCCTCGCCCGCCTCCTCGCCCAGGGCGCGGCCGAGGCGTTCCACTTCCTCGACCGGCTCGGCGTGCCGTTCGCGAAGCGGCCCGACGGCCTCGCCGACCAGTTCGTCACGGACGGATCGAGATACGCCCGCGCCTGCTACACAGGGCCCTTCACCGCCAACCACATTCACGAGGCGCTGCGGAAGGAGTTCCGCCGGCGGGGCCTCGCGATCCTTGAGAACGTCATGGCCGTGGACCTGGCGCTCGACGCGTCGGGCCGCGCGGCGGGCGTGCACCTGGCCGACGGGCGGACGATCCCGGCCGGCGCGGTCATCCTCGCCACCGGCGGCGCGGGGCAGGCCTACGAGGTCAACGTGTTCCCGGAAGGCATGACGGGCGACGGCTGCGCGATGGCGTACCGGGCGGGGGCCGAACTCGTGAACCTCGAGTTCATCCAGATCGGCCTGTCGAGCGTCCGGACCAAGCTCGCCTGCTCGGGCAGCATGATGCGGGCGTGGCCGCGCCTGGCGACGTAGGACGGCCGCGAGTTCCTCTTCGACTACTTCCCGCCGGGCACCCCCGCCGAAGCGGTCTACGCCGTGCTCTTCCGCAAGGGGGCCTCGTGGCCGGTGTCGCGCGAGGAGCCGAGCCACGTCATCGACATCGCCGTTTTCTGCGAGACCGAGAAGGGCCGCAAGGTCTCCATGGACTTCTCGCGGAACCCCGCGGGCCTGGACCTCGCCAGGATGGACCCGGCGCTTTGGGCGAAGTATGCGAATATCAAAGCGCTTCCGCTTACGGCCCCGCCGTACCGCGATTCGCCCCTGGCGCGGCTGAAGGCGATCAATGCGCCGAGCGTCAGGTGGCTCAAGGACCGCGGGATCGACCTGGAGGCGGGGGACCTCCTGGAACTCGCCCCGGCCTGCCAGCACTTCCAGGGCGGGGTGAAGATCGACGAGCGCGCCGCCACGACGGTGCCCGGCCTCTTCGCGGCGGGCGAGGTCGCCGGCGGGCAGCACGGCGCCAACCGGCCCGGCGGCAACGCCCTCATGGACAGCCAGGTCATGGGGAAGCTCGCCGGCGGGTCCGCGGCAGCGATGGCCAAGGCGTCGAAGCCCGCCGCGCCCAGGCCTCGCCGGCCGGCCAAGGCCGCGGCGAGGGGCACGCCGATCGACGTCCGCGAAGTCCGCCGGACCATCCAGCACCTCATGAGCATGCGAGCGAGCATCAAGCGGACCGCCCAGGGCGTCAAGGAAGGCCTGGCGGAACTCGCCGCCCTCGCCACGCGGCCGTGGGACGCCGCCGAGGCGGGCGAGGCGTTCCTGGCCGAGACGCGCAGCATCGCCCTCGTGGCCGAGATGGTCCTGACCGCTTGCGGGACGCGGACCGAGAGCCGCGGGCCGCACCTCTACTTCGATTCGCCGGAGTCCACCACGCCCCGGCCCCGCCAGGACCCCGACTGGCGGAAGTACCTCGTCCTGCGGCGCGGCCCGCGCGGCAAGCTGGTCATCGAGGCCCGTAAGCCGGTCGAGCCGGACTGGCCGGTCGTGCAGCAGATCGACGGGTGAGGCACGGCGGGAGTTGTGCGCGGCGTCTCTCCTGAGCCGCCGCGCTACACGCCCACGAGCATCCGAGCGCGGCGGGTCCGGAGACCCGCCGCGCAACTGGTTGCGTTGGCCCCCTATGAGCGCCGTCAGCGAACAACTCGACTGGATGGTGCGGACGCAACTGGAGAGCCGCGACATCCGCGACCCGCGCGTGCTCCAGGCCTGCCGCACGATCGACCGGGCCCGCTTCGTGCCGCCGGACCTGCGCGGCCTGGCGTACGACGACCGGCCGCTCGGCATCGGCCAGGGCCAGACGATCAGCCAGCCCTACATGGTCGCGGTGATGACGCAGAGCCTTGCCCTCGAAGGGACGGAGCGGGTCCTGGAGATCGGAACGGGCTCGGGCTACCAGACGGCGATCCTGGCGGCCCTGGCGGCCCAGGTCTACACGATCGAGGTCCACGGCTCGCTGCTCGAACAAGCGCGGGAGGTGCTCGACTCGCTCGGCTGCGCCAACGTGCATTACCGCGTCGGGAACGGCCGGCTCGGATGGCCGGAGGAATCGCCGTTCCAGGGCATCCTGTGTGCCGCCGCGGCGGAGGAGGTGCCGGAGACCTGGATCGCGCAGCTCGCCGATCCCGGCATCCTCATCACGCCCGTGGGCGGGTGGGAAGGCCAGTGGCTCGTGAAGATCACCCGGCAGGGCGGCCGCCTGTCGAAACACGAGTTCTGCCCCTGCCGCTTCGTGCCGCTGGTGGATGGCGGCGAGACGCTCTCATAGAGAGGCGCGACGGGTCTCCTGACCCGTACGTGTTTAGCGCCTTGCTTAGATGGCCGGGTGGCACGGCCACGCGCCGTTGCGTGGCCGTGCATGGTCACTTGGGCGAGCAAGCACGGTCACGCAACGGCGCGTGACCGTGCCACCCACGCCAAACAAGTGCCCTGACCCGCTGCGCACATTTCTGAAGCTGATCCGCCGGAACGCTTACAGTTTCGACCTCGGCACCTTGACCGGCTTGCCGCCTCGGGCGGCGCTCTTCCAGGCGGCCTCCGTGAGCTCGATCACCCGGAGGCCGCACTCGGCCGGGGCCACCGGCTTGTTTCCGCCCTGGACCGCGCGGATGAAGTCGAGGGCCACCGACTGGCTGCCGAGCGAGTCGGCGTTGACCACCATCTGCGCGTCGCGCATGCCCAGCTGCTGCGTCAGGCCGAGCCGGTCGCGCATGTGCAGGGCGCCCTTGTCGCCGACAATGCTGATGTCCTCCCACCACGTCGGCGCGTCGCCGATCACCGCCACCGTGCCGACGGCGCCGTTGGTGAACCGCACGCTGACGGCCGAGTTGATGTCGACCTTGGTGCCGCAGTTGTCGATCTGCGCCGAGACGGTGTCGGCCTGGAGGCCGGTCATCCACAGCATGACGTCGACGAGGTGGCTGCCGGAGTCGTTGAGCTGCCCGCCGCCCGAGAGCTTCGGCTCCTGCCGCCACAGGCCCTTGCACGCCTTCTTCCATTCCTGGCACTGGAAGCAGGAGATGGCCTGGACCTTGCCGATGCCGCCCTCGGAGATGACGCGGCGCATGTAGCGGTACGGGCCGGCGGTGTGGCGATGGTAGCCGATCGTCAGCACCAGGCCCGTCTTGCGGACCTTCCTGACAACCTTGACGCCGTGGTCGATGCGGCAGACCATCGGCTTCTCGACGAGCACGTGCAGGCCCTTGTCGAGCGCCGCCATGATCTGCTCGAAGTGCACGGTGTGCGGGCTGGCGATGACAACGGCGTCGAGCGATTCCTTCTTGAGCATCGCCCGGTAGTCTTTGTACTCGGCCGCCTCGGCCATGTGCGGGTGACGCGTCTTGTGGTTGGCCCGGTTCCGCGCCACCGGGTCGGTGATTGCGACAACCTTGACCTCGGCGATCTTGCCGAGGGCGTCGGAGTGGGTGTTCATGAATCCGCCCATGCCAATCATGCCCACGCGAATCTGGTCCGCCATGTTCGTGTCCTTTCTGTCGCGGCACGCCGCCGGCGTGCCTGCCTCCCGTGGATCGAGACCTCTCTCCAGCAGCGGCACGATTCTATCAGCGCCTTGCGACAGTGCAAGTGAACAAAGACTCGGGCCGTTGGCGCCACCCCCTTCGTTGGTACAATACTCCGAAGCTAGCGGAGACAACGCATGAGCCGAGGACGCGTTTACCTGGTCGGCGCCGGGCCGGGCGATCCGGGCCTGCTGACCCTTCGCGGGCGGGAGGTCCTCGCCCTGGCCGAGGTGGTGGTCTACGATGCGCTCGTCTCGCTGCGCCTCCTGGATTACGCGCCGCCGGCGGCCGAGCGGGTCTACGTGGGCAAGCGATGGGCCTCGTGACCGGCCACGAGGCCGACAACAAGGAGGACTCGGCCCTCGACTGGGACGCCCTCGCCCGGTGGAAGGGCACGCTGGTCTTCTACATGGGCGTGGCGAACCTGCCGACGATCGCCGGGAACCTCATCCGGCACGGCCTGCGGGCGGAGACGCCGGCGGCGGTCATCCACTGGGGCACGACGCCGCGGCAGCGGGTGGTGACCGGGGACCTGCGGTCGCTGCCGGGGCTTGTGGAGGCAGCCGGCATCGCCGCCCCTGCCCTGATCGTCGTGGGCGAGGTCGTGGCGCTGCGCGAGCGGCTGAACTGGTTCGAACGGCGGCCGCTCTTCGGGCGGCGAATCGTCGTAACGCGGTCGCGGGCCCAGGCGTCGGAACTGGCGGCCAAGCTGGAAGGGCTGGGCGCCGAGGTCATCGAGGCGCCGGCCATCCGCATCGAACCGGCGGAGGATGCGACGGGGCTCAGGCAGGCCGTGGCCGACCGCGATGCATTCGACTGGATCGTTTTCACGAGCACCAACGGGGTCGACGCGTACTTCGAGACGCTCGCGGGC
>JAPLML010000542.1 GCA_026387055.1 Planctomycetota bacterium
GGAAGGACCGATGCTTCGACTTGAGCAGGTGCACAAGACGTATCGCTCCGGAGCGCAGCAAGTCGAGGCCCTGCGCGGCGCCGACCTGACCATCGAGGGGAGCGGCTTCTTCGCCGTGATGGGCCGATCCGGCAGCGGCAAGAGCACCCTGCTGCACCTGGTCGCCGGCCTCGACCGCCCCGACCGGGGACGGATCTTCGTCAACGGCGACGAGGTGACGGCCCTGAGCGAGCGCCGCCTCACCGCCTTCCGCCGCCGGAAGGTCGGCATCGTCTTCCAGCACCTCAACCTGATCCCCACGCTGACGGCGGCCGAGAACGTTGCGCTGCCCGGCGTGATGGACGGCCAAACTCGTTCCTGGACCGACGCCCGGGTGCGCGACCTGCTGGAGCGTTTCGACCTGACCGCCCGCGCCGACCACCGGCCGGAGGCGATGTCCGGCGGCGAGCAGCAGCGCGTGGCCATCGCCAGGGCCCTCCTGTTCAGCCCCCGGCTGATCCTGGCCGACGAGCCGACGGGGAACCTCGACTCGGCCAGCGCCGCTCAGCTCTGGCGGTTGCTCCACGACCTCGCCGAGCAGCAGAGCCTTGCGGTGCTCATGGTGACCCACGAGCCGGCGGCCGTGATGCACTGCTCGAGGGCGTATGTCCTCGGTGACGGCCAGGTGCGCGGCCACTTCCAGGTGGACGGACTCGATGCGAGCGCTGTGGCTTCTCACTATCAACAGCTTAGCCGGTAGGCGCGGCCGCACGGCCCTGCTCGTGGTGGCCGTGGCCCTGGCCACGGTGCTGACCGTTGGGGTCGCGGCGTCGGTCGGGACCCTCACCCGATCCGTCCGGCACGTGGTGGGGCGCGTGGTGGGACTGGCCGACGTGCACGTCCGGCACCAGTTCACGGGCCGCGTGCCGCAGTCGTTGCTCGACGAGGTCCGCTCCTGGCCGAACGTCCGCCTCGCCGCCGGAAACGTCGAGGGCGGCGCGACGCTTCGGCTGAAGCGGACCGATCGCAAGGTCACGGCGGCGCTGCGGGGGGTCGAGCCGAGGCTCGAAGCGGCGCTCGCCCCGCGGGACTTCGTGGCCGGGCGCGCCACCGAGTCCGACGACGAGATCGCGCTCTGCCCGCGTCTCAAGCGTGAGCTCCAAGCGGAGATCGGCGATATTCTCGAAGTCGTCGGTCCCGGCTGGACCGGCGAGTTGACCGTCGCAGGCGTCTTCGACCGGCCGACCTTGGCGGTGATTCAGCCCCCGGTGGCCCTGGTGGCGCTCGCGCGGGCCCAGGCGGTGATGGGGCAGCCGGGGGCGCTTAAAGGGATCGATGTCCGGCTGCGCGAGGGCGTCGATCCGCAGGCATTCATCGACTCCCACAAGGCCCGTTTGCCCGCCGGGGCCATGTTCATTACGTCGGCGTCGGTCCAAGCAGGCGTGGACCGCCATCTGCGCTTCGCCGACCTGCTGTTGAACGTCCTGATCGTCCTCACGTCGCTGTCGGCGGGCTTCCTGATTCTGACGAGCCTGACCACGGCCGCCACGCAGCAGATGCGCGAGATGGCCATCCTCCGGTGCGTCGGGACGGGTCGGGGTCAACTCGCGGCCGCCCAGTTGGCGGCCGGGTCGGTGATCGCGCTGCTCGGCGCGGCGGTGGGCACGCCGGTGGGGCTGCTGTCCGCGTACGCGCTGTACCGGCGCTTCCAGAACTCGCTGCCAGGCGGCTTCGACGCGAATCCGACGGGCGTGGCGACGGCGGCGGCGGGCGTTCTGCTGGCGGGGTGGCTGTCGGATGCTGCTCCTGCCGGGCAGGCTGCTTCGCCAAACGGTTCTGGCCACGCCCATCCGTCAGGGGTTGACGGGCGGCACGCTGATGGTGAGCCTGGCGCTGCTCGTCATGGTGTGGACCGTGTCGCGCAGCCTGATGGCCGGGTGGTTCGAGAACCTGCAGATGCCCGACGCCCTTGTCTATGCGATGCCGTCGCTCACCCAATGGCAATGGCAGGCCATCCGGAAGGTGGATGCAGCCACGCAGGCCTGTGCGGCGACGGCCTTCCCGGTCCAGACGGTGGGCATGCAGTTGGGCATGAAGGGAATCACCCCGGCCCAGACGCTGTTTGTGGGCACGGACATGGCGTCGTTCGGCCGGATGACCCAGTTGAAATGGCACGCAGGCGACCCCGAGACCGCCCTGCGCCGGCTGGAAGGAGGGCGCGCCCTGCTTGTCAGTCGCGAATGGTCGGTCGTCCACGGCGTGAGCGTCGGCTCCCCGCTGACGCTGGAGACGCTGGCCGGGCCCGTGAAGTTCGAGGTGGCCGGCGTGATCGCCTCACCGGGCCTGGACCTGGCGACGCACGCCCTGGGCATTTGGGGGCTGTTCAGCGACGTGTCCGCCAGCAGCGTCTTCGGCACGCGAGAGGACGCGAAGCGCTATTTCGGCATCGATGCCCCCAACCTCGCGCTCCTCTCCCTGCGCGAGGACACGACCGACGAGGAGGCGATCCGACAGTTGACCCAAGCCGCGCCGGGCAGCCGGGCCGGCACCAGTCGCGCGATCCGCCGAGGCGCGAGGTCGTCGCTGGATCGGCTGACGGTCATCGGCAGTGCGGTGGCCATCGGCAGCCTTCTGCTTGGGTGCGTGGGGGTGGGCAACCTGATCGTGGCGGAGGTGACGTCGCGGCGGTTCGAGTTCGGCGTGCTCCGCGCGATCGGCGCGCCCCGAAGCCTGCTCGGGAGACTGGTGGCGGGCCAGACGCTGATCGTCGGGCTGGTCGGTTGCGCCGCCGGGACGATGCTCGGCACGGAATTCTCGCTCGTCGAGCGCGGGCTTCACCAGCGTCTCGTGGGCGTCACCTACCCTTTGCACCTGGCATGGGACGTGATCGCCTGGGGCACGCTTGTTGTGCTCGCCGCCGCGCTGCTTGCGGCCCTGCCGACGATCTGGAGGCTGATGCGCTATCCCCCGCGTGCCCTGCTCGCACGGCTCGAATAGATCTCCGGCACGGCTTCACCCGCGAAGGCCGCCGCGCGAACCTGCGATCCCGCATGACCCGCCGTTTCCGCGGCGGGCTCGGATGACTACTTCTTCTCCCAGCCGCTGTAGTGCACATCGAGGAAGAGCGGCTCGTCGAGGACGAGGATCTTCTCGAGGCGGAAGAGCTGGCCGTCGATCGGCAGGTTGACGCGGATGGGCGTGGCCCCGGTGGCCGCCGTAGCGGCATCGGTCTGGGCCTGGGCCGCCTGCTGAAGCACCTGGGCGGCCTCCTCGGCCTGGACGGCGGGCTCCTCCAGCGTGCCCACGAGTTTGCGGAACGCCTTCACGACCGTCAGCGGGCCCTCGATGGCCGGTTCGCTCGACCACGGCCTGGTGTACTTGCCTTCTTTCGGCAGGTACAGGTTGACCATGAGGTGCGTAACGGGTTCGCTGGAGCGCGGCAGGACGATGTGGAGCGTGCCGCTGGGCAACGGCTTCACCGGCGGCTCGCCCGGCTTGGCAGCCTCTCCGCCCTTCTCCACGTAGACGAGTTCCACCGGGAATGCCGCCAGGCCGCTGGCGGCGCCTTCCGACCGCACGAGCGGCACGAGGATGCGGTTCTCATCGTCCTTGGCGGGGCGGATGGACTTGCCGCTCACGCTGGCCGACCAGATGTCGACGCTTTCGGGCATCGCGAGGCGCAGGAACTGCTGCCGGTTGTTCCGCACGTTGTAGACGACCTTCGTGATCCGGCGGCCTTCCATCGTCTGCATCGTGGTGATGACGGCCGAGTCGATGATTGTCACCAGCACGTTGACGTCGGCGTGCTTCTTGACCACCAGCGGAATGTCGAACGTGTCGGCCACGTAGCGGTACGCCAGCAGGATGGGCTGGGTGGTTATGGCGAGGAGTTCCGGCGGGAGCTCGCGCACGTCGATGGCGGTGGCCCCCTTGAGCTGTGGGGCCGAGAGCTCGACGTTCGCCAGGGCCACCACGCCGATGTGCCCCTTCTCGCGGACCACGTCGGTCGCCCGCAGGATGGGCAGCGACCCGGCGGTCTGCTCGGCGGCCGTCGGCTGCTCGTAGGTCACGTTGAGCATGTAATCGCCCATGACCTCGCTGGCGAGGGCCACGTTGAGCTCGTCCTGCGTCACGCGCCAGTCGCGGGTGCGCTCGCCCTTGACCTCCAGGATGCTCACGCCCTTGGGCAGCTTGAGCTTCAGCATCCGCACGCCCGTGTGGAGGATGTTGTACTTGATGCGCTGGCGGCCGATGAGGATGCCGTCGCCGACGGCCACGAGGGTCTGGGTGTCGGCGTAGAGTTTCGGCGGCACCTTCTCGGCCTCGGGGATGGCCCGCTCCCACGACAGTTGCACGGGCGCCGCCGCCGGGAGGGCCGCCAGGACGCGCGTGGCGCCGGCGTCCTCCTTCTTCACGGTCGACTGGGCACCGGTGACGGCGATATCGACGGCCGTCTGGGCCACCTTGAGGTCCAGGAGGCACGTGCCGCTGGGCACCCGCTCGAAGCGGAGCGTGTTCGAGCCGGCCTGCTCGGTCACCGCGGCGGCGAACGTGGCCGTGACCACGATGTCGCTCGGCGGCGCGGCCGTCAGGAGCTCGTAGAAGTTGTTCGCCAGCCGCAGGTACGCCCCCTGCGGCAGCTTCACCTCCTGGATGGCCACGGTGGCGGGCAGAAGCGGGATCACCTTCCACACGTTGTCCTTCAGGAGCGTGATCTTGAAGGTGGCGTTGAAGACCGCCCCGTCCTTCGCCAGCGTGCCGACGTACTCGGCGCTGGTGATGGCGAAGTCGGTGGGCGGCGGGGGCGATTCGGGTTTCTTCTTCTGGTTGATGCTCCAGACAAGGAGGTTCTTGAACTCCTGCCACGGGATGCGAATCTTGGTGCCCTGCCCCACGTTCTCGATCTTGATGCCGAGGAGGGTCTGGACCTCGTCCCACGAGAGCGTGAACATGCCGGCCTGCTCGGGCTTGGCCTCATCGTAGCCGGTGATCTTCTTGAAGGTGTCCCACGGCAGGATCACCTTGGCGCCTGCATCGGCCTCGGCCGCGGCAGGCTTCTGCTCGGCCGCCAGCGGCTCGGCCGCCAGGGCGACGACCGCCAGTGCCGCCGCTATCAGTCCCCATGCGGTTCTCATTTCCTCTCTCCTTCCCAAGTGTAGTCCGTCACCAGTTCCAAAGCATCACTCGTATCGAGAAGCGTTTTCTCGAACTTGACCGTGTAACCGACCGCCGGGACGACGACCGCCGCCGGCACGCCGGGGAACCGCACCGGCTCGGCCTCGGCCGACCAGTGCTGCATGCGGCC
>JAPLML010000093.1 GCA_026387055.1 Planctomycetota bacterium
GCCTCCTCGCGGCCTCCAGATCGCGCGGGGTCGACGGATACGCCTCCACCGGCAGATACACCGTGCACGATGCCAGGATGATCTCGGGCGGCTCGGCGCGAAACAGCCGCTCGAAGATGCCGTCGGTGATCTTGTCGTACAGCGCCCCGCCCAGGCCGTGGATGAACACGTCGCCGAGCGCCAGGCGGGCAAAGAGCGTGAGCGTGAGCGCCCGCGGGCGGATCTTCCAGCCCGCTTGGCGCATCTCGCCCAGGCCGGCCGCGGCGCGACGCGCCTCGACTACGTCGACTTCGCCAATCACCTCCTGCTCGGCCCGCAGCCTCAGCCCAGGCCCATTCAGCCGCCCGCCTTGGCGAAGACCCGCCGTGGCGAGCGGGGCGCGTTCTTTGTTGACGGGCTCAACCCACAGCCGCCGCCGCGCCTCCCCCGCCCGCCACACCCAGAATGGCATCTCGATGCGTGTTCCCTCGCGCGCGAGGTCCGGCACGGGCTGGGCGGCGCTGCGTTCCCGATACACGCGCCGATACTCGGCCAGCGACTCGTTGTGCGCCGCGAAAAGCTCCTCGTGCCGCCGGAGCATCTCGGCCACAAAGAGCCGGAACGCCTCGCCGTCCGCCAGCCGCGATACGGGCAGTTCCAGGTTCTTCAGGCCAAGTCTCTCCTCCGCCCAGCGCCGGGCCGCGAGCATCGCCTCGCCGAGGAAATCCGCCTGGTACAGCGCCCGTGCCGGCAGGGGGTCGAAACGCACGTAGTGGCCGCCGATCGGCCCCCCGGGCAGCGACAACAGAACCTGCATGGGCTGAGGCGCGGCCACGACCGGCTGCTCCTCGAAGGCGATGCCGGGCACGGCGTGCGCAAAGGGGATCTCGATGACCGCCGCCTCACCGATCGGCACGTCGCGCGCGGCCCAGTTGGCGCCCTCCACCAGCATGCCTTGCGCTTGCCACTCGTGCCCCTGCGACCGGCCGCCGCGCACCGGAAACCGGTAGACCTGCCCCCGGGCCTCGTCATTGTCGACGGCGAGATTCAACGCAACGCCGCCCGTCGCGGCCGCCAGCGACCCGGCGAGGAAGTTCTTGATCCAGACCCCCGGATGGAATAGCGTCGGCTGATGGCCCGTCACGATGATCGGCGCCGGCTCGGACCAGTCGCGATCTACCCCGAACCCCCATCGCCCCGCATACGAGCGAGCCAGCGCCATGACCTCGGCCCGTGCGGCGGCGCGGAACTCGGCGAACGGACGGCCCGCGAACTCGAAGTCCCACGACGCGAGGAGCCGGCGGTTCCGCTCGACCAGGGCGGGCAGTTCGGCCGGCCCGGGGCGGATGGAGACGCCCCGGTCCTCGCGCGGCACGCGGTAATACTCGCGGACGATGGGGCTCACGCGCCGCCCTCCCGGGCCGCCTTTTGCGCTTCCCACGCCCGGACCTCGCGGTCGATGACTTCCAGGTAGTACCGCAGCCGCACGCGCGGATCGTCGAGCCCGCCGCGAAAGGTGCGCGACGGATCCACATACATCAGTTTCACCGGCACCTCGCGGACCCGCAGGCCGTGCCGCGCCGCCTGGACCCAGAACTCCAGCGGCATCGCGTACCCCTTCTCCGCCAGGTGCAGCCGCGCGAGGGCCGCCACCCGATACGCCTTGAACCCGCAAAACGCGTCCGTGAGCCGGTACGGCGTGACGCGGGCCAGGATCTCGGTGACCAGAACGTTGACGCTCCGCCGCTCCTCCGGCACGGGCGTCTTGCGCAGGCTCTCCGGCAGGTAACGCGAGCCGGAGACCACGTCGCACGCGCACCCCCGCGCCGCCTCCAGGAACGTGTCGATCGCGCGCGGGTCGTGCTGCTCGTCGGCGTCGAGCGTGACGACCCAGTCGAACCGCCGGTGGCCGGCGATGGCGAAGGCGTCGATCAGGCTCTGCCCGTACCCTTCGTTCGTGTCGTGGTGGTGGACCTCGACGAACGGGTCGGCGTCGAGGATCTCGGCGCTTCGGTCGGTCGAGCCGTCGTTCACGGCAAGGATTTCGGGCGAGTAGCAGACCATCTCGGCCAGGACCCGCGCCAGGTGCCGCTCCTCGTTGTAAACCGGGATGGCGATGAGGGTGCGCATAGTTCGTCCGCTGACTATTCCCTGTTTTCCATCCTAAGGGAGGGTGGCGGTTATCGCAAGGCCAGTGCAGAACACGATGTAATGCCCTAAGTCCCGGGGGGTGGCCGTGCGTTGCCTCGAAGAAAGCACGGCCGCGCAACGGCGCCCGCCGCGGCGGGCAGGCTGTGGCCGTGCCACCCCGCTATTGGCGCTTTTGCGGTGTCAATCTCAGCAGCACCACGCCATGCACCAGCACAGTCGCCTCGAACGTATCGACATGCTCCCCGAGGTCCTTCTGCCGCCACAGGTCGCGGACGCGGCACTTGCCCTTGAGGCCAAGGTCGGACCAGCGGACGGCGACGGGGCGCGGCTCGCGGTCGTCGCGGTTGAAGAGGCCCACCGCCTTCGACCCGTCGGCCATGTCCTTGGCCCAGACCTCGGCGGGGCCGTCCTTCGAGATACGGCCGGCCTGGCGGCCGAGCGGGTCCTGGTTCACCTCGAGCACGTCGTCGTTGGTGAGCAGGCCGAGCGTCAGCGCGTCGAGGTTCTGGAGGTCGCAACCCAGGAGGAGGGGCGCGGCCAGGAGGCACCACAGGCTGATATGTGTATACTGCTCGTTCGGCGTGAGGCCCGTCGGACGGAGGCTCGGCCCCCAGCCCACGCGGCCCACGACCAGCATGTCCGGATCGTTCCAGTGCCCGGGGCCGGCGAACGCCTTCCACGGGTCCTGGTCGAACCCGATGCCCGAGACGCTGGCCCACGTGTCGTTGATGTCGCCGGTGGTGCGCCACGAGTTGGCCGCCTCGGCCCACGCGGCCGCTTGCGCCAGGTCGGCGCTGTTGGAGAGGCTGTAAACGATGTCGCGGCCGCTTTCGAGGAGGGCGTCGGCCATCGCGCGGGCGTGCGCGGCGTCGATGGGCTTCCAGTCGTACTTGAGGTAATCGATGCCCCACGCCGCCCACTGGAAGGCGTCGGCCCGCTCGAACGGGACCGCGCCGAACGCGCTTTTCTTCTCGAGGACCCGCCCGTCGTCGGTGTCGGCCGAGCCGCCGGGGTAGCCCGCGTAGGAGGTCTTCCACGGCGTCGAATAGAGGCCGATCTTGAGGCCCAGGCCGTGGACGTAATCGGCGAGGGCCTTCAAGTCGGGGAACCTCTCCTTCGGCTGGAGGGCGTAGGCGGGCGGGACGCGGCGGCCCTGCCAGCAGTCGTCGATATTGATATACGTCCACCCGTGGTCCGCCAGGCCGCTCGCCATCATCGCTTCGGCGGCGGCGCGGACCTTGCCGTCGTCGACCGCCTCGGCCCAGCAGTTCCAGGAGTTCCAGCCCATCGGCGGGGTGAGGGCGAGGCGGTCGCCCACGACGATCCGCAGCGGCCGCTCGTCCGAGCCGAGGGCGCTCGTGGCCACGAGCGTGACGGCGTGCTCCCCCGCCCTGTCGAGCCGGCCCGTAATCCGGCCCGTCTTGGAGTCGAGCGCAAGGCCCGCCGGCAGCCCCCGGGCCGCAAAGGTCATGGGCCGGTCCCCCGTCGCCGGGATCGTGAAGAGGAAGGGCCGGCCCGGCCGCACCCCGAAGACGCGGGCCCCGTTGATCCGCGGTTTCGCCGGCGTCGGCGGGGTCAGGATGCCGTATTGCTCGGGCATGGCGATCGCGGCGCGCCGCGTCATTCCTTCACCGGCTTCAGGTCGATCGCCTTCAAGTTCATCACCGCGAAGCCGGGCTTGGTCTTCGGCGTGACGGCGATGGCGACCTTGCCGGCCTTCTCGATCTTCAGGGCGCCGATCTTCTCGGTCTTGAAGCTCGCCCACCCGCCGGTGACCTCGACCTTGCCGGCCACCTGCTGATCGCCCGCCGAGACGACGTACTCGCTGCCGCTGGTCCCGTCGGCGCAGGCGTAGGTGACCTCGACGGCGAACGCGCCGGGCTTCGTGACGCTCACGTCCCAGCTCACCCAGTCCTCCTTGTTCGTCCAGTAGCCGATGTTGTCCTTGCCGTCGCCGCTTTCGTACTGGGCCGTGTCGCCGTGGATGGCGGCGTCGGGGGCCTTGAGGGCGATCGTGCCGTCGGCCGCCTGCCTGCCGGGGACGCCGCCGGAGGCCGCCTCGTCGAGGGCCGGCGGCGCCTTGAACGTCACCGCCACGACGGTGGCGATGGGATCGGGCTTCTCGGGCGCCTGGAGTGCAAGGACCTGCCGCTCGCCCTCCTTCTTCGCCTCCCACCGGACCGCCCCCACCCTCTTGTCGAGCGGCGCCACGTTCCTGACCTCGCCCTGGAGGCCGGCCAGGCTCACGCCGCCCTCAGGCCAGTTGAATACATGGACATAAAGCGTGTTGCCCTTGACCGTGCAGCGGCCGTCGAAGGGGTGCTTCCGCCACGGGCTCTGGACGGTGCCGTAAATGCCGTCGCCGTTCGCCTTCAGCCACCGGCCGACCGCTTCGAGGCGCTCGACGCTCTCGGGCGGGATGACGCCCTCGGCGGTCGGGCCGACGTTCAGCAGGAAGTTGCCGCCCTTCGACGTAATGTCGATGAGCTTGCGCGCCAGGTCGATCGCCGACTTCCAATTGTGGTCGCTCGTCTTGAAGCCCCAGGTGTCGCTCGCCCTTCTTCCGGTCCCACGCGCCGATCCACTGGCCGTCGAACCACAGGATGCCGATGGGGCCGTACTGCGTCAGGAGCTCCTTGAGCTGCCCTTTCATATATTCATGATAAACCGCAAAGTTCGTCTCGTGATCCGGGCGGTGCCAATCCAGGATCGAGTGGTAGAAGCAGAACCGGAGGCCGGCGTCCTTGCAGGCGGCGGCCAGGTCCTTCATCGGGTCGCGCTTGAAGGGCGTGGCCTTTACGATCGAGTAGTCGGTGAGCTTCGTGTCGAACATGCAGAAGCCGTCGTGGTGCTTGGAGGTGATGACCATGTACCGCATGCCGGCGGCCTTGGCCACGCGGGCCCACTCGCGGGCGTCGAACTTCACGGGGTTGAACGCGGCGGCGTACTTCTCGTACTCCGGGATCGGAATCTTGGCGTTGTTCATGATCCACTCGCCGATGCCGCCGATCTCCTTGCCCTGGTAGACGCCGGCGGGCACGGCGTACAGGCCCCAGTGGATGAACATGCCGAACTTCGCCTCGCGGAACCAGGCGGTGCGCGGCGAGGTGGTGCGCGGCGGGTCTCCTGACCCACCGCGCCAAGAACTGCGGCCCCGGCGCCGAGACCAGCACTCACGCGGCGGGTCAGGAGACCCGCCGCGCGTCAAGCAGCAAGTTGGCGCTGTTGTATTGATCGCCCGCGGGCTCAGCTACTGGGACCACCCCGGCAGCGAGAGGTTCGCCCGGTAATTCGATTCATTGTACAGCGGGCTGCGGACGGGTTTATAGAGTTTCCCGGCCTTGGGGCCGTCGCTCTGCGTGTAGACCCAGAGCTCGTGCGGGTCCCAGACGACGATCTCGTCGCGGCAGTCTCCGGTGAGGTCGAGCGCCGCGCAGCACATGTCGGGGTGGCCGTCGTCCGGGAAGACGACGGTGCGCCGCCCGCGGCCGTCGAACAGGCCGCCCTCGTCGACGTTCGCGTTGTGGAGGAAGTACTCCTCGCCGCGGCCGGTCCAGTTGACGGGCAGGCACATGCTCCCATACTGGTTCGGCTCGAAGGCGTGGATCACGTCGCCGTCGGCGCTCAGGAAGTGTACGATCCCCTGGTTGCCCCAGAAGTTGATCGCCACGATCTGGAGGCCCGGGAGATCGTCGCGGAAGTGCGCGACGGTCGGGTTCTGCACGTGGCCCAGGCGGTGGTGCTTGAGAACGTTCCCCTTGAGGTCCAGCAGCAGTATCCCCTCGTCGCTCGCCGCGTTGAGGATCACCGGCGGGCCGTCCGGCCGCAGCTTCACGATCGCCACGCCGTCGGCGTGCTCGCGCAGTTGCTTGTCGAGGCTCCACAGCCGCGTGCCGTCGTGGTCGAAGAGCGAGTACCCGACGACCACCTCGTCCTTTCCGTCGCCGTCGACGTCGGCGGCGCAGGGGTAATGGCCCGTGTTGCAGACGGCGTTCCACAGCGGCTCCAGCTTGTCCGTCAAAGCCCAGACCTGCCAGTAGCGGTCCTTGATGATGATGTCGCGCGGGCGGCCCGTGCCGCGCAGGTCGCAGAAGAAGAGGCAGTCGCCGAGGATGCGGCCGCCGCGGATCGTGTCGATGTCGTGGATCTGGAACGCCACGTCCTGCGTCAGGCGCGTCTTCCACGGGTCGGGCGTGCCGATCTGCCACAGGCGCTTGCCGTCGAGGGTCATCGCGGTGAGGCAACTCACTTCGCTGTTGGCGTCGACCGGCCCGTGGTGGACCACCTGGCCGATCAGGATATCTATCTTTCCATCGCCGTCGAGGTCGCCGAACCGCAGGTTCCGCCCGACGCCGAAGCCTTCGGTCCGGATCTTCTTCCACACCACCGGCCGCGGGTTGGCCGCCTGGAGGGCCGAGAGTTCCTTCCCGCGCGCGGCCGCGCGGGCGTCGAAGCGGTCCTTCTCGGCCGGCGTCGCCGTCACCTTGACGTGACGATAGCGCGTGGGCACGTCGGCCGTCAGGCCCACCTTGCCCTGCGGGTACGTGGCGTCCTCGGCCTCCAGGACCACGCCCCCGCCGAAGTCGGCGCGCAGGCGGCTGCCGTCGGCCGTGACGGTCACGGTGAGGTCCTCGCCGACCTTCCACGGCCGCGCGGCCTCGGCCAGGACCTTCTCATCGGGCCGATGGAAGGCCGACTCGTGCCGGACCCGCTTGAGGATCGCCCGCGGCCCGCTCACGCCCGCGAAGTAGTAGCACCGGTCATGCAGATAGCGAAATACGAAGCCGCTCTGGCCGTCGGCCGACTCGGGGGCGAAACGGACCGCCGCCGTGTAGTTCGTCCACAGCTCGTCCCCCGCCACCAGCATCGGGTGCGTGTGTTTTTCGGGGTTGCGGTACTGCTGGACCATTGCCGCGCGGCCGTCCTGCCGCTCGACCCGCCACGCCCGCTGCGAGTCGGGGTCGGTGTAGAAGCACGAGACCGCCCAGTTCCCTCTGGGCGCCGCCTCCGGCAGGTAGTGGTACTCCGTGTGGGCGCCGACGGCCGAGGAGAACATCCCCGACTTGAGGCCGGCGAAGTCGTCCTCCAGGAGCACCCCGCCCTCGCCGCGGGCGGTCGAGGCGCAGGCCATCGCCACCAGCGCCATCGTCAGCAACAGGACCACCGGGCAGATTGGGTAAACCATGAGAGTTGCACCCCCGAGCTTGTCGCTGTGTCTTCTCACGTGCCACGGGCTGCTTGCCAGCCCGTGGTCCTTGCGGCCTCATTTCCGCACTTCCCTTTTCACGTGCCACGGGCTGCTTGCCAGCCCGTGGTCCTCGCGGCCTCATTTCCGCACTTTCCTTTTCACGTGCCACGGGCTGCTTGCCAGCCCGTGGTCCTTGCGGCCTCATTTCCGCACTTTCCTTTTCACGTGCCACGGGCTGCTTGCCAGCCCGTGGTCCTCGTCTCTGCATTTCCATACTGCTTTATGTAGGCCGGGGCGCAGCCCCGGCACGAGACTGCGGGCCGGTCAAGATGCCGGGGCTTCGCCCCGGCCTACATACCAAAACCATAAGGAAAACAGATCACGGTCATCACGGGTTGGCAAGCAACCCGTGGCACGTGAACAGCACGCTCAATCCAGGCGCTTCACATCGACGGTCTGCACGCCGACCGACTTGCCGGCGGTGTCGAGCCACGCCTCCAGGCGGCCGGGCCCCGCGTCCAAGCCGACCGCATCGAAGATGCACGAGTCCGCGCCCTGCGCGAGCGTCATCTTGAGGTCCGCGCCGCCGAGCTTGAAATACGCCTCGCGCGCCGCTTTGGCCGGCGGAAACCGCAGCGTCACCTCGAACTTGCCCGGCCGCGCGACCTCGACCTCCCAGTAGCCGAGCGAATCGGCCGCCCATCCCGCCCGCGGGCCGCGCCAGTCCTGCCGCGTGAGCGTCGTCGGGTTCTCCTCGCGCGCGCCGAGGTGAATCCGCGGCGGGGCGTAGCCGCGCGTCGCCGAAACGTCCTTGAACCACGCCTCGTACCCCGCGCGCATCCGCGCGACGATGTCGGGGTGCTCGGCGGCGATGCTCTTCGTCTCGCCCGGGTCGGCGGCCATGTCGAAGAGCTCCTTGCCGTCGACGAGCTTGTACCGCTCGGACCTCGCGCACGCGTTGCGGTACAGGACCGGCTCGTCCCCGCGGTGCCACTGGAGGTAGATGGTGCGGTCGGGCCAGTCGCCCGCGCGGCCGTCGAGGAGCGGGAGGAGGTTCATGCCGTCCAGGCGCGGCTCGGCCGTCGGGGCGATGCCGCAGGCGTCCAGCAGCGTCGGCACCATGTCGATGTGGGCGGCCACGCGGCCCATCTGGCGGGCCTTCAGCCGCGCGGGCCAGCGGATGAAACACGGCACGCGCACTCCCCCGTCGTAGACCGTCCCCTTCGTGCCGCGCAGGCCCGCCGCGTACCGCGGGTCCTGCGCCCCGTTGTCGGTCAGGAAGATGACGATCGTGTTTTCCTCGAGGCCGAGCGCTTTGAGCTTCTCGAGGAGCCGCCCGACGTTCTCGTCGATGCTGGCGATCATGCCGTAGGTCCTGGCGACGCGGGTCTCGAGGCCCATCGCCTTGTACGGTTCGACATACTTCTCCGGCACTTCGAGCGGCCCGTGCGGGAGGTTCGTGGCCAGGTAGGCGAAGAACGGCCGCTCGCGGTTCTCCTCGATGAACCGCAGGGCCGCCTCGGTATAGATGTCCATGCAGTAGCCCGCCTGCTTCTCGGGCTTGCCGTTGTGGAGGAGGACCGGGTCGAAGTAGCGCGTGCCGCCGGGGAGGTCGGACGGCTGGCCGAGGCCCCCGCCCTTGATGACGAGCGACTCCTGGAAGCCCTGGTCCATCGCCCGCAGGGGATAGTTGTCGCCCAGGTGCCACTTGCCGAAGATGCCGGTGCGCCAGCCCGCGCCGCCAAGGCGCTCGGCCAGGGTGACCTCGTCGGGGTACATCATCGCGCGGCCGAGGTAGGTGTCGATGGCGCCGGTGCGGTAGTTGTAGCGGCCCGTCAGGAGGCAGGCCCGCGTCGGGGCGCACACAGGCGACACATAGAAATGCGTGAGCTCAACCGACTGCGCGGCCAGGCGGTCGAGGTTCGGCGTGCGGATCTTCTCGTTGCCGTGGCACCCCAGGTCGCCGTAGCCCTGGTCGTCGGTCAGGATGAGGACGACGTTCGGCCGCCTGGCGGCCGTCGGCCCTTCTGCGGCGCGCGCTACACCCGCCAGCGTTGCCGCCGCCCCGCCCGCCACCGCCCCCAGGAACTCTCGCCGCTTGAGCATAGCGCCTCCGCGTTGCCGAAGCCAGGCTGTGGGCATGTCACCCAACTTGCACAAGCTCACCAGGCGCTATCTTCTGTTTTTCGAGGAGTTTGGCAAGAGTGTTTTGCCGTGCCGTGGCAGAGCCGGCATCTGGCCAGGTGGAGTCGGTCGAACCGAGCGGCATGGCCACCCGGCTCAGGTGCCGGTCAGGAGCAACACGATAACGATCAGGAACAGGGCGGCGGGGGCAGCCACCGCATCGAAGATCGCCAGGCCCATGCCGCGCCGTTGCCCCTTCGCGCGGTGGATCTGGAAGATCGCCACGATGCCCAGGATCGTCGTCCACAACATGCCGATCAGGGGGATGGCGATCAGGGGAATGACGTCGCAGCATATGAAGATGCGGAATACGCTTGGCACCGCTTGGGCGCCGCCGGGCACGGGCTGCACCCGCGCCACGAACGGGCCGAGCGTAATGGCAAGCATCACGAAAACCGGGATCGGAACAAAGCCCAGGAGCGCCAGGAGCGCCGTCCGGCAGAACTTCGGCTTGGCGGGCGGCCGAGGCGGCGCGGCGGGGAGCACCACCGCCTGAGCTTCGCCGGCACCGGTGCGGGCTTCCGCGCTCCCGGTGTAGGCCTCCGGCGGATCGAGCTGGGCGAGGACCGCGCTCGCATCCTCCACCGTCGGCGTTCGCCCGGCGGCGCGCGTGGTCAGCATGTCGAGGATCTGCGTCTCGACGTCGTCGGTAATGCTGCGGGCCTCCTCGCGCCCCGCGCCCGAGCGTCGAAGGGCCTGCTCCACCGCATCGAGGTGGGCATCCACCTTGCTGCGGACCTCCGGCGGAAGCTCCATACGGTCGGCTGTCATGGTCGGTCTCCGAAAACGAGGCAGTTCACGGAAGCGTCGAGTTCCTTCCAGTACGATTGCATCTGGGCGAAGTGGCGGCGGCCCTGGGCCGTCAGGTGATAGTAGCGGCGCGGCGGGCCGGCCGGCGACGGGGCCACCCGCACCGCCAGCAGGCCGTCCTTCGCCAGCCGCGCGAGGACCGGGTAGACCGTGCTCTCGGTGATGGCCAGGGGCTCGGCCTCGGCGAGGCGGCGCAGGATCTCGTAGCCGTACGCCTCGCCGCCCTGGAGGGCGGCCATGACGCTCAGCTCGACGAGCCCTTTGCGGACCTGCGTTTCCCACCCGCCCATCGCCCGGCCTCCGGTACTCTTGATGACGCTATAGTGTAATACGTAGTAGTGGGGTGTCAAGAGGAAAATCGCCTGAAGTTCTGTTTTTTTCGGATCGGAAAACCTGGCCGCCGTCGTGGACGCGGACGGCGGGCTACCGGCCGAGGGCCTGGCGGGCGCGGTCGACGTCGCTGACGCGAAGGACCATCACGCCCTTTTGCCCGCTTTCGCCCGTGCCGTAGACGTAATGGACGTTGACGCCGGCTTCGCCGAGGCGGCTGGCCACCTTCTCCAGGGCGCCGGGCTTGTCCTCGAGGTCCAGGACCAGGACTTCCTGGCTGACAAACTGGACGCCTGCCTCGCGGAGGGCCTTCTTGGCGGCGGGCACGTCGTTGACGAGCAGGCGGATCGTCGAGATGTCGGTGGCATCGGAAACCGAGATGCCCCGAATGTTGACGTTGGCCTGGGCCAGCGCCCGGCACACCCGGCCCAACTGGCCCGGGGCGTTCTCCATGGCGATGCTGAGCTGCGTCATCTTCTCCATCGCTGCTCTCCTCCGTGGTATCCGATATCCCACGGTATTGTACCGCCGACAACGACACGGGCACAGCAATTGTTTTGAACGCGCCGCCGGGGGCGGCTAGAATGCGGCCGGCTTTCGATCCACAAGTGCCGGGGCGTGGCCCCGACCTACATGAAAGCGAGGAGACTACCGGCGATGAGGATTCTCGTGATCGGCAGCGGCGGGCGCGAGCACGCCCTGGCGTGGAAACTGGCCCAGTCGCGCCACTGCACGAAGCTCTACGCGGCCCCGGGAAACCCCGGCATCGCCAAGGTGGCCCAGGGCGTGCCGATCAAGCCCGACGACCTCAAGGGCCTCGTGGAGTTCGCCCAGAAGGAGAAGGTTGACCTGACGCTCGTTGGACCGGAGAAGCCGCTCATCGACGGGCTGGTCGACCGCTTCCGGAAGGCGGGCCTGCGGGTCTTCGGACCGAACCAGAAGGCCGCCCAGGTCGAGGGCTCGAAGGCGTGGTCGAAGGCCGTGATGACGCACTTCGCGGTGCCGACGGCGGAGTACCACACCTTCCAGCGCCTCGCGGACGCGTTGCGGTACATCGAGAACCACGAGGAGCCGCTGGTCGTCAAGGCGTCGGGCATCGCGGCCGGCAAGGGCGTCTTCGTCTGCCGGAACCAGCAGGAGGCCCGCCGCGCGGTCGAGACCATCATGACGCAGAAGGCCTTCGGCGAGGCCGGCGACACCGTGGTCATCGAGGAGCGGCTGACGGGCGAGGAGGCCTCCATCCTCGCCCTCGTCGATAACTCAACCATCTATAGCCTTGAGTCCTCGCAGGACCACAAAGCCGTCTTCGACGGCGACCAGGGCCCGAACACCGGCGGCATGGGGGCCTACAGCCCCGCCCCGGTCGTCACCGAGCGCCTCCAGGCGAAGATCGACCGCGAGATCCTCGTGCCGATGGTCCACGGCATGAAGACCGAGGGCGCCCCGTACTCGGGGCTCCTGTACGCGGGCGTCATGGTGACGCCTGGCGGGCCGAAGGTGCTGGAGTTCAACGCCCGGTTCGGCGACCCGGAGGCGCAGCCGCTGCTGGTGCGCCTGAAGAGCGACCTCGTGGAGGCCCTGGAGGCGACGATCGACAACCGCCTCGACCGGGTCACCCTCGAGTGGGACCCCCGCCCCGCCGTGTGCGTGGTCATGGCCTCGGGCGGATACCCCGACGCCTACGAGAAGGGCAAGGAAATCACGGGCCTCGAAAAGGCCGACGCGATGGAAGGGGTCGTGGTCTTCCACGCCGGGACGCGCGAAGAAGATGGAAAGCTCTACACAGATGGCGGGCGTGTCCTGGGGGTCACGGCCATCGGCCGGGACATCACCGAGGCCCGGGACCGCGCCTACGAGGCGGTCCGCGCGATCCACTTCCACCGGGCCCACTGGCGGACCGACATCGGCGCCAAGGCGATCCGGCGGCTGGGCGGGACGTGACGGGCGGGTGGCACGGTCACGCGCTGTTGCGTGACCGTGCTTGCTCCCCCGCCTGAACATGCACGGCCACGCAACGGCGCGTGGCCGTGCCACCCGGAATTCTGGTATGACGATAATAAGACAGCGCTGGATACGGGTTTGCGCGGCGGCTAAGGAGAGCCGCCGCGCACGAAGCTGAATGTGGCGCTGTCGCGCTAGACACGTTCCGCGGTGCTGCCGCGGCCTGCATGAGGACAACATCCGATGGACCCCGTCGAACGTCTGCGGCGTATGTTCGAGGGCGGGCCGGTCGACCACCTCGTCCGCCGGCCGTTCGGGTACTTCCCCCAGACCTGGGCGCGGTGGCGGCGCGAGGGCCTCCCGCCCGAGGCTGCCGAGGGAGGCCCCAGGTTCGACGAGTACTTCGGCTTCGATCCGGAGGTCTGGATGGGCCCGTGCGTGGACCTCGGGTGGTGCGAGGCGCCCGTCTCGCCCGCCTACGAGGAGAAGGTCCTGCGCATCGAGGGCCGGCACGAGATCGTCCAGGACGGGGTGGGGCGCATGAAGGCGTACCCCATCGGCATCCGCGAGCAGGTGATGCCCACGTACCTGAAGCACGCGGTGGCGTCGCGCGAGGACTGGGAGCGCGACGTCCGGCCGCGCCTCGACCCCGACACGCCCGCGCGGTGGAAGGGCTACGGGCTCAAGGCCGCGCGGAATCGCGAACGCCTGGCCCGCGGCGAGGTCCTCCACACCGCCGGCGTCATCGGCGGCTACATGTACCTCAGGAGCCTCGTGGGGCCGGTGGAACTGTTGTACATGGTTTACGACGCGCCCGACCTCGTCCACGCCATGATGCAGGCCTGGCGGCACATCATGATCACGTGCCTGAAGCGCGTGCAGAAGGACGTGGGGCCGTTCTTCCGGCTCTACCTGGCCGAGGACATCTGCCACAAGACCGGGCCGCTCATCTCGCCCGACATGATGCGCCGGTTTCTCCTGCCCTACTACCGCGACCTCTTGGAGGAGATGAAGGCGGGCCAGCGCGACACGATGCACTTCGAGATCGACACCGACGGCGATTGCATGGGGGTCATCGACGTGTACCGCGAGGTGGGCGTGACGGCGATGAGCCCGTTCGAGGTGGCGGCGGGCGGCGACGTGGTCGAGGCCGGGCGGCGGTGGCCGCACCTCCATATCCGCGGAGGGATCGACAAGCGGATCCTCGCGGCCGGGCCGAAGGCCATCGACAAGATGCTCCGCCGCCTCCTGCCGCCGATGGTCCGGCGCGGCCGGTACATCCCCTGCTGCGACCACGCCGTGCCCGACGATGTCTCGCTGGCCAACTACCGGCATTTCCGGAAGCGGGTGCGGGAGGGGGATCACTGAACGGCCGCCGTAAAAAGGAGAGGCGGAGCAACCCCCGAGGCGCCCCGCCTCTCTGATGCGGCCGGGAAACCCCTCACCCGTACCGCGATCTTATCGTTTGTGTTTCCTGCTCAATGCTGATGCGGTACGACGTGCCCAGTCAGCGGATCGTAATCGTACCGCAGCCCGTAAGGACACCGGGGCATCGTGCCGGAGGGCGATTCCTTGTCGGCCACCACCATCCTCTCGAAGGCAGCCTGGTCCTTCGGCGCCCAGCCGTTGTGCGTGGTGGCATAGCGTTCAATCATCGAACCCAGGAGCACCACGTTGGCCTGGCACTCGGCCACGCGCTTGTCGCTCGAATACACCATGGGCGGAATGGCCACCGCCGCCAGAAGCCCCACGATCAGCAGTCCGAAAACCAGTTCCGCCAGCGGCACGCTGCCGTTCTTGGGATGCGACATCCGTTCCCCTTATGCCCACCACGCGAGACGCGGCGCTGCGCTCGGACCTGGAGCCGCCCCCCGTGGGCCGTAGGCAAACCGGTTCCAACAGCGTCCGGCGCAGCATGTTGACGACGGAATGGCGGCCGGCGGACTGCATGCACCTTAGGGGAGGTGCTGCCGACCTCAGGGGGATAGGCCGCGGCGGGGCTCGCAAGGAGGGTTCGCTGGTGCGCCTTGTCGGCCCGCTGCCAAGCCCGTCCAGTGGAATTATCGTCACAAGATGGCGGGCGACTTTAGCGATGCCCGGAATCTTCCGCTCCAGGCCGACGATCGCCGTCGGATTCGGCGGGTTGTGGCGCGGGCAGGCCTCCACAAGGTGGACTGCTCTGCGACGCCAAACAGGTACGGGTTGCTTGTCAACCCGTTCTGGCTGCCGTTCACGTGCCACGGGTTGCTTGTCAACCCGTGGTGATTATGTTCCTCTTACCTTATGGCGTTACACAATATGGAAATGATGCCACGATAAGCACGGGTTGGCAAGCAACCCGTGGCACGTGAGAGCCAACGCGCTCTCACTCGCCCGGCGTCATGGCATCCATCAGCGCGCGGTTCGACGGGTACTTGGCCATGACCCCGAGGAGCGATTCCATGGCCTCCACCGGCTTGGCCCCGGCCAGGCGACGGCGGATGGCGTAGCGCCTCTTGAGGTCGGCCGGCGAGACGAGCAGCTCTTCCTTGCGCGTGCCGGAGGCCAGGATGTCGATGGCCGGCCAGATCCGCCGCTCGGCCAGTTCCTTCGACAGGACGCACTCCATATTGCCCGTGCCCTTGAACTCCTGGAAAATGAGCTCGTCCATGCGGCTGCCGGTGTCGACGAGGCAAGTGGCGATGACCGTGAGGCTGCCGCCGCCCTCGATCTTGCGGGCCGCGCCGAACATGCGCTTGGGTTCCTCGAGGGCGCGGATGTCGACGCCGCCGGACATCGTGCGGCCGCTGGAGGGCACCGCCTTGTTGAACGCCCGCCCGAGGCGCGTCAGGCTGTCCATGAAGAGGACCACGTCCCTGCCGAACTCCACCTCGGCCTTGGCCTTGGCGAACGTCATCCGCGTCAGCCGCACGTGCTGCTCCACGTCGAGGTCGTTCGACGAGGCGAGGACCTCGGCCCCGGTCGAGCGGCGGAAATGCGTGACCTCCTCCGGCCGCTCGTCCACCAGCAGCATCATGACGGTCACGTCGGGATAATTCTTGCAGACGGCCGTCGCCATGTGCTCAAGGAGAATCGTCTTGCCGGCCCGCGGCGGAGACACGATCAGGCCGCGCTGGCCCTTGCCGATGGGCGTCAGGAGGTCCATCACCCGCATGGTCATCGGCTCGGGGCCGGTCTCCAGCCACAGGACCTCCTCGGGATCGATGACGGTGAGCTTCTCGAACGGGACGAGGCCGACGTAGTCGGCCAGCGGGTGCCCGCAGATGGTCGCGATGTCGGCGAGCTGGAGCCCGCGGCCGCGCTTGTCGGGCTGGGTGGACCCCTCCAGGACAAGCCCCGCCTTGAGGCGGTACTTGGCCACGAGGTTCGGCGGGACGAACACGTCGCTGCCCGTCGGACGGAAATCGCGCTCCGGAAGCCGGAGGAACCCGTAGCCCTTGTCCTGCAATTCCAGAACGCCTCGCGCCTGCTGCTGTACCTCGGTCATCCTGCCTCCGACGGTGGCCGCCAAAAACAATCTGCGGGAGATGAAAGGGGATCAACAACGAAGACCTACGGCACTCTCAATGCCATAAGGATACACCATTTTCGCCGGAAGTCCACGCAAAAAAACGCCGAAAAAGCGCACCTCACCACAAACGACAGGCGGCATGGCCAGCGCACGTGTTTGGCAAGGGTGGCACGGTCACGCGCGGTTGCGTGACCGTGCTTGCTCGCCCACGTGACCATGCACGGCCACGCAACCGCGCGTGGCGGTGCCACCCGGCAATCTGGTATGGCGCTAAACACGTACTGGCCACTCGCTCGGCGCCGATGGACATTGTCCGCCCTGGCCGCTATACTTCCGCCGTCCATTCGATGGGCGGGAGCATCCGTACCATGACGATGAACCTGGCCCTCCATTTCGCGGAAGTCGCCCGGCGAGTGCCCGACAAGCCGGCCGTCTTCGACGACGGCGGCGCCCACACATTCGGCCGGCTGCTGGCGGCGGCGCAGGCCGTGGCGGCCAAGGTCCGCGCCAGCACCGAGCGCGAGCACGTCGCGGTGCTGGCTCCCACGTCGGCGGCGTTCCCGATCGCGTACTTCGGCGTGCTCCTGGCGGACAAGGTGCCCGTGCCGCTCAACTTCCTCCTGGATGCGGTCACGCTCGGCCTCGTGGCGCGCGATGCCGGCTTCGACACGGTCGTCGGCAGCCGGTTCTTTGATCGCATGGTGCGGGCGCTGGGCGCGAAGGCCATCTATGTCGAGGACCTGTCCGCGGACGCGGCAGGCGTTGTCACCGTGCCGGAGGCACGGCCGGCCAAGTCCGCCGAAGGCGAGATTCGCCGTGGCGAAGCGGCCGCAGCGCATGCCGAGATTCCGCCGCCCACGCGGGGCGACGGCGACCCCGCCACGCTCCTTTACACCTCGGGCACCATGGGTGTTCCGAAGGGCGTGATCCTCACGCACTGCAACCTGATTCGGAACGTCGAGTCCTGCAATCAACACCTGGCGCTCTCCGAGGACAACGTGTTCCTGGGTGTTCTGCCCTTCTTCCATGCGTTCGGCATCACCACGTCGATGCTGCTGCCCCTCACGCTGGGGTGCTCAACCGTCTGCGTGAGCCGCTTCACGCCGCAGCGGGTGCTCGAGGCGGTGGCGCAGCACAAGGTCTCGATCATGTTTGCGGTGGCGTCGATCTACCGGGCGATCATCCGCGCGGGGGCGCCGGCGGGCCTCGACCTAAGCTCGCTCAAGCTTCCGATCGCCGGCGGCGAGGCGCTTGGCGCCGCCCTTTCGGGGCGGTTCCGCGAGCTCTTTGGCGTCCCGATCCTTGAAGGGTTCGGCATGACGGAGACCTCGCCGGTCGTCTCGGTCAACGTGCCGGAAAGGAGCCGCGCGGGATCGGTGGGCAAGCTCCTGCCAGGGGTCGAGGCCCGCGTCGTGGACGACGCGGACCGGCCCGTGCCAGCGGGCGCGGAGGGCGAACTCCATCTCCGCGGCGAGTGCGTCACGCCGGGCTACCACAATCGGCCCCAGGAGACCGCCGCCGCGCTGGCCCCCGGCGGGTGGCTGCGGACGGGCGACCTCGCGCGGCTCGACGCCGACGGCTACCTCTGGATCACCGGCCGCAAGAAGGACCTCATTATTTCGGGCGGCGAAAACTTCTCGCCCAACGAGATCGAGAGCGTCCTGCACCAGCACCCCGCGGTGGCCGAGGCGGCGGTCATCGGCGTCCCCGACCCGCCGCGCGGCGAGGTGCCGAAGGCGTACGTCGTCCTGCGCGAAGGCGCGAGCGCACAAGCGGCCGACCTCGCGGCCTGGTGCCGCCAGCGGCTGTCGCGCTTCAAGCTCCCCGCCGCCTACGAGTTCCGTTCCGAGCTCCCTCACACCCCGACCGGCAAGGT
>JAPLML010000240.1 GCA_026387055.1 Planctomycetota bacterium
AGGCGCAGCGCCTCGGCGTAGCGCTTCTCCCCCACGAGGGAGACGAAGCCGGGCACGTCCACGCCCGCCGGGCAGGCGTTCTGGCACGGCGCCCGCACCAGCGACGGGCACACGCCCGCCGGGCACCACTTCTGGCGGATGTGGGCCTCGTACTCGTGGCGGAAGTAACGGATCGTCGACAGGACCGGGTTCGGCGCCGTCTGACCCAGGCCGCACAGGGCCGTGTCCTTGATCTTCAGCCCCAGGTCGATGAGGCGCTCGATGTCGCCCTCGACGCCCTTCCCCTCGCAGATGCGCGTGACGATCTCGAGCATCCGCTTGGTGCCCACGCGGCACGGAGGGCACTTGCCGCACGACTCGTCCTGCACGAAGTCCAGGAAGAACCGCGCGACGTCGACCATGCAGGAATCTTCATCCATTACGACGAGGCCGCCGGAGCCCATGATGGCGCCGAGCTCGGCCAGGCTCTCGTAGTCCACCGGCACGTTGAGGTGCTGCCTGGGGATGCACCCGCCCGACGGCCCGCCCATCTGGGCCGCCTTGAAGCGCTTGCCGTTCGGGATGCCGCCGCCGATGTCGTACAGGATCTCGCCCAGCGGCATGCCGATGGGCACCTCGACCAGGCCCGTGTTGTTGACCGCCCCGGCGAGGGCGAAGACCTTGGTGCCCTTCGACTTCTCGGTGCCCATCGAGGCGTACCACGCCGCCCCCCGGGTGATGATGGGGGCGATGTTCGCGAACGTCTCGACGTTGTTGAGGCAGCTCGGCATGCCCCACAGGCCCTTGTTGGCCGGGAACGGCGGGCGGGGGCGAGGCTCGCCCCGGTTGCCCTCGATGCTGGTCATCAGGGCGGTCTCTTCGCCGCAGACGAACGCGCCGGAGCCCATGCGGATCTCGATGTCGAAGTCGAACCCGCTGCCCATGATGTTCTTCCCGAGCAGGCCGTACGCGCGGGCCGCCTCCAGGGCCTTGCCGAACCGCTCGACGGCCAGCGGGTACTCGGCACGGATGTAGGCATAGCCCTGCGAGGCGCCGATGGCGTAGGCGGCGATGATCATGCCCTCGATGACGCTGTGCGGATCGCCCTCCAGGACGCTGCGGTCCATGAACGCGCCGGGGTCGCCCTCGTCGCCGTTGCACAGGATGAACTTGCGGTCGCCCTTGGCCTTGCGGGTGAGACTCCACTTGAGGCCCGTGGGGAACCCCGCCCCGCCGCGGCCGCGCAGGCCCGACTTCTTGACCTCCTCGATCACCTGCTCGGGCGTCATCTCGGCGAGCGCTTTGGCCAGCGCCGCGTAGCCGTCGCGGGCGATGTACTCCTCGATCTTCAGCGGATCGATGACGCCGCAGTTCCTGAGGACGACCTTGACCTGCTTCTGGAAGAAGCCGATCTCGTGGAGCGACGGCACCGCCTCGCCCGAGGCCGCCGTCTTGTGCACCAGGCGCTCGACCACGCGGCCTTTCAGCAGGTGCTCCTCGACGATCTCCTCGGCGTCCTCCGGCCGCAGGTTCTGGTAGAACACCCCGTCGGGATAGACGGCCGCCACGGGGCCGACGACGCACGGCCCGAGGCACCCGGTCTCGACGACCTTGCATTCGCCGGCCAGGCCCCGCCGCTCGATGCTCGTGCGGAGGGCCTCGCCCACTTCCAGGGCCCCCGACGCGATGCATCCGCCGCCGGTGCAGAGAAGGATGTGCATCCTGACGTTATCCATAGCTTCCGCTCTTTCCTCTCCTCTATGACTTGATCAGATATTCGGTCGCCGGAATTCCGCGAACGACGTGCTGCCGCACGACCTCGCGGGCCTTGTTCTTGTCGAGGCGCCCGTAGCGGAACACGGCGCCCGTCTTGTCCGTGAGCGACAGCATCGGTTCCTGGTCGCACAGGCCGGCGCACCCGGCCTGCTGGAGGGTGACCTTGGCGGCCCCCTCGACGGCCAGTTCCTCCATGAGGACGGCCAGCACGTCGCGCGCCCCTGCCGCGATGCCGCACGTCCCCATGTGAACCGTCACCCGCAGTTCCTTCGGGCCGGTCCTCAGGTCGATGTCGGCCACCGCCTGGTCGCGGATCGCCTTGAGGTCCGCGGCACTCGTGATTCTCTTCGCCATGTTGCCTCTTCCTTTCACAACGCTCCGCGGGTGGCACGGCCACGCGCCTTTGCGTGGCCGTGCGGGACGCGGGGCCAGACCTTACCAGCACGGTCACGCAACCGCGCGTGCCCGTGCCCCCCCACACAGCCCCGACGCCTACTCCGCCACAACTGACGCGGTGATGCACCTCGTCGTCGATCGTGAGGACGGGCGCCAGGCCGCACGCCCCGAAGCACCGGGCGACCTCCAGCGAGAACTGCCGGTCCGGCGTGGTCTCGCCGACGTCGATCCCGAGTTTCCGCTTCACCGCCTCGAGCACCCGCTGCCCCCCGCGCACGTAGCATGCCGTGCCGAGGCAGACGCGGACGAGGTGCTTGCCGCGCGGCACCGTCGTGAAGAAGGAGTAGAAGCCGACGACGCCCGCCACCTCGCTGTAGGGCTTCCCGAGGCCCAGCGCGATGCGCTTGAGCGCCGCCTCCGGCAGGTATCCGAAGATGCCCTGGGCGATCTGGAGGACCGGGATCAGCGCGCCCGGCTTCTCGCGGTACTGTTTCAGGATGTCATCGAGGCGCGCGAGGAGCTCTTCCTGCGAGACGTCCTCGCCGCACACACAGCCTTGCTTCGCCGCCGCCATCCGTGTCTCCTCCTTGGTTTGGCGACCGCCGGCCGCCGGCCTGCCCGCACGCCCCGGAGGGCCGCCTCGAAGGGCGCCCGTCCAGGCGCAGCACGTGGGGCCGCGCGATCGCCCGCCGCCTGGGGGTGCTCCGCAGGACTTCTTGATATCATGGTGTGTATCTGCATTACGCCGGCTCGCGGCCGCCTCGCGATCCCGCGCCCGGCGTATCGCCTTTGCAGGACCCGGTCATTGTATCCTGCCGGGCGTGCCGCGTCAAACGCCGAGGCGGAATTTTTTCACTTTTTCGCCCATTTCCCTGGCCATTTCGAGGCCGCCGCGCGCCGACGCCGGAAGCGCCGCCGCCACGTCCGTGGAACGCACCAGCGCCTCGCTGTGATTTGTGCTCAATCTCACGCGAAGGTCCAGATCGGGGCTTGTAACGATCACCGAGGCCAGGGTGGCCGCCAGGTCGCCCATCGGAGAGCGGTCGATATGCGAAAGGACCATCGTGGCCTCCACGAGCGCGCCGCCGAGCGCGGAGCGGCCGATCGCCAGCCGTCCCCCCGCCCTTTCCGCCGCCCCTTTCAGAAGCGCCAGGCCCAGGCCCGTGCGTTTCCCGCTCTTTGTCGTATAGAACGGATCGGTGATCACCTCCGCCGGGACCGTGATGCCCGGGCCGTTGTCCTCAACCGTGATTGTGAGAAGGTC
>JAPLML010000455.1 GCA_026387055.1 Planctomycetota bacterium
CGCATACGAGCTCGTACCCTCCATCGGGGATTCGTCAGCGACAGTAACTCCCTGTTTTCGGGTATGTCCGATAGAAAAAACAAATCTTTCGAAAAAGCGAACTCCGCAACCCGCGCATTGGCGCCGGTTGGCTCCGCCCGAGCCCCGAAAGATTTTTCCTGGACGCAAGAAACTGATGGTATGAAAGCGCTGCGCCTCCGTGCGCGGGATGTGGTATCCTGCGCATGGGAAGGAAGCGGCACAGGCCGCAGGAAGGAGGCGCAGCATGGTGGAGTTTACGGCGTTGGACGTTCACAAGCAATACACTTTTGCCTCGGTGGAGCGGGACGGGCAGGTAGTTCGTGAGCAGAAGATCGTCCACCAGCGTGGGGCTATTCGGGGATTCCTCGCCGGCCGCGAGCCTGGTTCTCCCGTGGCCGTAGAGGCCACCGGCAACTGGTACTGGGTCGTGGACGAGATCGAGGCGGCGGGCTGTGTGCCTCGGCTGGTGCATCCCAAGAAGGCCAAGCTGATGATGGGCCTGACCAACAAGACCGACAAGCTGGACGCGCGCGGGCTGAACGTCTTGCAGCGGAACAAGACCTTGCCGACGGTGTGGATTCCGCCGGGAGAGCTGCGGGACCAGCGGGACTTGCCCCGCACGCGGATGGTCTTGACCCGTCAGCGCACGCAGTTGAAAAACCGCCTGCACGCCACGCTGGCCAAGTATGGGCTGGCCGCCCCGCAGGCCAGCGACATTTTCTCCCCCGGCGCGCGCGGGGCGCTGCGGGGGTGCATCCGGCAATTGCCGGAGCACAGCCGGTTTGCCGTCGAGCGGGAGCTGGAGCAGATCGATGCCCTGAGCGAGCAGGTCGGGCTTTTCGAGACCCGGATCGAGGAGGTCCTGGACAAGACCAGGGCGGTGGAACTGCTGGACAGCCTGCCCGGAGTGGGGTTCACCCTGGCGGTGGTCCTGGCCTTGGAGATCGGGGACGTGGAGCGGTTTGCGAGCGCCGAGAAGCTGGCCGGATATTCGGGGACCACGCCACGGGTTAAAGCCAGCGGCGGGAAGGTGCGTTTCGGCGGCCTGCGGCAGGACGTGAACCGCTACCTGAAGTGGGCCTTGGTCGAGGCGGCCAACGTGGTTTGCCTGCATCAGGAGCGTTGGGCGAACCGGCACGTGGCCCAGCTTTACCTGCGAATTCGCGGCCGCAAGGGGCATCCGAAGGCCATCGGCGCGGTGGCCCGGCACCTGGCGGAGGCGGCGTACTGGATGCTCAAGAAGGGAGAAGCTTACAAGGAACCAGCGTGGCAACCGGTTTCGTCCACGAAGGCGCGAGCGCGGCTGTGACATGAGCGCATGACGCTCGGAAATTGATTGCGAGGCGCCTTCGGAACCACCAACATGCCGCGAAGCTGACGGCGAAGAGATGACTCCGACGAAAACGGGCCGAAAGGCGAAAGGACGAGACCAGGAAAAAGCAGACCTCGGCCTCGGGCTCAGGGGCGGGGAAGTTCCCTCCGCCCCTCTGCCGTCGGCCTCGGCCCCCGCCTACCGGTGAGGGCCGAGGCCGACGGCGACGGGGCTACGGGAAAACGGGAGGTGAACTGACCGGCATCCCCACTTGACGGCGCAGCGCTTTCAGAGATGTCATAGGGTAGGAGGACAGTGCATCGGTGGTCAGTGGTCGGAGGCGGGGGCGATGGCGAGGCGGTTTTCAAAAACGCGGGGTGCCGTCCGGAAAAATCCGCAGCTC
>JAPLML010000534.1 GCA_026387055.1 Planctomycetota bacterium
GACGATGAAGGCGCGGGGGTTGAAGACGTTCGTGAAGACCATGCTCGGCCCGCAGAAGACGTCATCCTCGATCTCGACCATGTCGTAGACGCTGACGTTGTTCTGGATCTTGCAGCGATTGCCGATCTTCGCCTTCCCGCCGACGTTCACGTTCTGGCCGATGGAGACGTTCTCGCCGATCTCGGCGCCCGGTAGGACGTGCGAGAAGTGCCAGACCTTGGTGCCTTTGCCGACACGAGCGCCCTCGTCGACGTAGGAGGATTCGTGCACGAAGTACTCGGCGGTTGGCATGTATGGCCCTCGTTCGTTGATCTCCCGCCGCTCCCGCGGCGGGCTCGGGTATGGTCAAAGGCTCACGGGCGCGCCGCCGGCCTTGAGGCTGCGGGCGGCGGCGTCGAGGACGCGGACCACGCGCAGGCCGTCGCGGCCGTCGCTGCGGGGCGCCTTGCCTTTCTCGACGCATTCCAGAAAATGCAGGCACTCGATCCGCAGCGGCTCGCCGGAGGGCGTCTTGGGGATCAGGATGTCGCCGGAGCGGATGTTCATCGCCCGCTCGTAATCCACCACCGCCCCCGCGAAGTCCACGCCCTTGTCGTAGATGCGGATCTTCTCGGAGGCGTCCATGTCGTCGAACGTCGCCATCTTGTCGGCCCCCACCAGCGTGACCTTCCGGATCTTGTGCGGGTCGAACCACGAGACGTGGATGTGGGCCATCCGCCCGTCGGCAAACTTGAGCTGCGCGAAGACCACGTCCTCCACGCCTGGCCTCAGATACGCCTGCCCCTGCGCGGTCACCGTGACCGGCTCGGCCTGGAAGATAAAAAGGATGATCGACACGTCGTGGGGCGCGAGGCTCCACCACGCGTTCTCGTCCTTGCGCACGACGCCCAGGTTGACGCGCTGGCAGTACGTGTACCGCAGGTCCCCAAGTTGGCCCTTGTCCACGAGGTCCTTGAGTTGGAGGACGCACGGATGGTACTCCAGCAGGTGGCCGACCATGAGGACGCGCTGGGCGGCGTCGGCCCTCTTCACGAGGTCCTCGGCGTCGGCGGGCGAGAGCGTCATCGGCTTCTCGACGAAGACGTGTTTGCCCGCGTCGATCGCCTGGGCGGCCAGGCGGTAGTGGCTCGGGGCATCGGTGGCGATGACAACGGCGTCGATCTCGCGGTCGGCGAAGACCTGCCCGGCGTCGCTGACTGGATCTCCGCGAAGTTGCGGACGTGGTTCCTGCCCCATCCGCCGCCGCCGATGACTGCCACGGTAACCACACGGTGTCTCCGAGGATGCTGTTGAGGTAAGAATCGACCGGGAAAGCGCTCGGCGTTAAGCAAAACTCACGCCATTCTACTGGGCCGCGCCCTGGTGTCAAGGAACGCGAACGGAAACGCGGTGGCGTGTGCCCGTGGATTATGGCAACTGGCCAGGAGGCGAAAACCGCGGGGGTATGGACTGCCGTGATCCCGTCGCACGCCCTTCCGGGGACGGGCCGGAGGTCAAGCCTAGAGATCAGGGCGGAAACAGGCTTGGGACACTTGGGATTCGGGACGTTTTCAGGCTTCGCCTGTGCTCTCGTTGGATGATCTTGACGAGTACGTGCTTACCCGCGAGTTGCCGCAATGCCGTTGCACCTATTTAGCCGCTCCAGATACGTGGGTGCCATGCTTTCGCGCCGGTACGTGCTTAGCGAGTGTGCCATTGTCCCGATAGCAGGTGTGGCACGGCCGGCTTGCCCGGCCGTGGCAGAGCGCCAGCCACATTCCCCACGGCCGGACAAGCCGGCCGTGCCACACCTGCCGGGGTGCGCCAAACGGGTACTTGCCGCGGCCTGCCTGGGACCGACCGGCCTTCCCCTGGCCGTTCGGCGCGAGGGCAAATATCCCTCCTCCCGGCCATTAACAGTTGCTCTGCCGCAGGGCTGGCCGCTATAATGCGTGCAGACAGGGCCAAGCCTCTGGAGGCAAGGAGGGAGACGTGAACCCACTTCGACGTGGCCGGGCCGGCTTCACGCTGACCGAGATCCTCATGGCCACAGGTATTCTGGGCATCGGTCTGACCATGGTGGCCTCGGTGTTCCCCGTGGCGGTGGACCAGAGCCGCCGCAGCCAGGACGCCACGCTGGCGGCCCTCAGCGCCCGAAGCGTCGCCGCCGCGATCCGCGCCCAGCGAGATAAGATCCTGCCCTACCTCCGCAGGAACGCCAGGGAGAAGATGATCGAGCTGACGACGAACCAGCAGGCCAGGATCCCCATCAGCATGCGGAACTACAACCCCAGCTTCTTCCTGTACTACAGGGAGGACCCCAACACACCGCTGCCGCCGGTGACCGGCGGCGGGACGGCGCGGCCGATCCACAAGTATGCCCGCAAGTACTTCAATTCCCCAGGCGAGCTCTGGATGGCCGGGGGGTATATCCCGGTGGTTTTTGCCACCCCCCTCAACGCGGATTGCGGTGCCCCCTGGCTGCTCACGATCGCCATCTACAAGTCGCAAGGGGCTGTCCCATTCAACCTGGATGCCCAGGGAGTGAACTCCGTCAAGTATTTGAAGCATTGGGGCTGGACCTCCGGTTCGTCCATGCCCTGCCGAGGCACCCCCGGCACCTATGTCATCAACTGGGCGGCGGAGGGGACCTCCAGCCTGCCGACCCTCAACGCGGCCCGCGTTTTTCACGGCGAAGCCTACCTCATCGAGAGGGTGGCCCAGACCCCTGGCCAACCGACCATCGACACGCCAATCACATTGGCGGCGACCACGAATTCGCAAGACCTGCCCTTCACCTTCAACGGCGGGGTCGCGCCGGCGAGAATCCGCGACTGCATCACCCTGCCGGGGGCCATTGCGGTTTATCACACAGTGGTGGGGGACTGACCATGCGCCCATTCGCCCAACGCGCCTTTACCCTGGTTGAGCTGGTGACGGCGGCGTCGCTGATGACGGTCATGATGATTGGCGTCGTTCAGGTCTTCGGCATCATCACGCAGACGGCCGCCGAGGCGGAGGGCCTGAGCTTCGCCCAGCAGCAGGCGCGGGTCCTGTTCGATCGGCTGAACCGCGACGTGCGCGGCATGACGCGCGAAGGCTACCTGTATATTGCCCACAACGCCATCTCGCCGACCTCCGCCGACCGTTACATTCGCGGCGCCTCCGCCCCGATCCCCTCGGACACCAAGCCCCCGCTCGCCTACGCCCCGGAGGAACAGTACTTCTGCGACACGCTCGCCTTCGTCACCATCGGGCAGTGCTGGAGCGTCTGGTCATACGCGGATGATCCGCAGACCAACACGCGAAAGGGCGCGCCGGGCGCGGCGTCCGAGGTCGTCTACACCAGCAACGTGCCGACACCCACGAACGTGCTCGAGGCATCCTGCTTCGGCGTGGCTCCCAAGGAGAATCCGCGCAAGGGCATCCTGGCCCGCGGTCAATGGATGTGGGACGAACTCCGCCGCAAAGGCGCCGCCGAAGAGAACTCCGACAAGCCCGACACCGACACCCTGGCCGACCTGTTCGCCACCCAGACGGGGGGGCGCCCCACCCGCATGGGCGCGTTTGTGCGCGTCTGGCCCTGGCGGGTCGGACAAACCACCTCCAACACCCCCAGTCTGCGACGCGTGGTGTCCTCGTGCGTCAGCGAGTTTTACGTCGAGACGTTCAACCCTAAAGGCGACGACGCCGCCACCGACGCGCTCCAATGGAAAATGGCCGCCACCCGCACCCCGGTGACCCACCGCTGGAAGCAACTGGCGTCCTGGCCTCGGGCCATCCGGGTGACCGTGGCGTTCCATGACCCGGCTGATCGTAAGCCGATCCGCAGCGCAGCGCGCGCCCAGGGCTATGCCTTCCAGGAGATCTTCTGGCTGACGGATCCGTAACGCATGCCACCCCTTACTAGAGGACGACCTGGTGGTCCGTCACAATTGAAACTGTCGGTAAGGTAAGCGCGGCGGGCAGTCTTGCCCACCGCGCGGTGGGCAGGACTGCCCACCGCGCTACCCAGTTGCACTCACACGAACAAGTGTGACGGACTACGAGGTTGAGGAATCATCCCATGAGGTCACAAGGGTCTGTTCTGATCGTCGTGCTGGGCCTCCTGGCCATCCTGGCCATCGTGGGCGTCACCTTCGTCACGATGAGCAGCATGGACCGGACTACCGCGTCGAACTTCGCGCTTCAGAGCCAGTTCATGCTCGCCGCCGACGGGGCCGTCGATTATCTATGCCATCACCTGGTCACAGACCTCTGGCTGTTCAATGCGAAAGCCGCCAAGGGCACGGCGAGCGGCGACGCCGAGGACCCCTACGGCGACAGCACGCCGCTCTTGACGGATCTCAAGGACCTTCCGGACATTTCAGGCAGTGTGACCCCCGCCCCTTCGCCCAGGACCGACTTCAGATACGCCCTCCTCCGCAATGAGCCCTGGGACGCTCCCGGCACCGTAACCGGTGCCGCCCTAAGCGTGGCCCCGGAGGACCCCTGGCTGGCCACCACTCTGGACTGGGACACGGTGGTCGATCTGGCAAGGTCCGAGATGGGCGGATCGCAGCAACTGTCCTCGGGCATCACCTTCGCGTACTCGTACGGGTCGTGCCTGTCCCAGTATCCCGCGCCGCCCGTGTCGCAGCGTCCTTACGGCCTGAATTGCTGGTGGACCCGGGAAGCCCCGATCTCGCTCGACTACACCAACCGCGCCAACAACCTGGGCATCCCCGGGGGCGACGCCGAGTCGAAGACCATCAATCTCAGCAACCCCCTGCGGGCCGTCCACGTGGACCCCTATTGGCCGCCCAGCGGCGTCTGGATCCCCGAACTGTCTTTTCCTTTCGAGTCCGGCATCATCCGAGTCAGCGTCACCGTTCAGGACCATGCGGCCATGGTCAATGCGAATATCCACGGCAACGGCGGCGATCTGGGCGGGCAGACCTTCTCCGATGCCACCGGCCGAGGCTATTTCGTCAGCGACATCGCCCCGGCCAAGGAGACCCTTGGCATCGACCCCGGCATTCTTCTGACGGGCGGAGGCGGCGAAGTCGGCCGGTGGCCGATGGGCGTGGCCCCCAACAACCTCAACAGGATGCAGACCGAGATCGAGAACCCCGGCACCACGAACAGGCCGTTCACGCTTGAGGAGGAGTTCGAACTTCGCCGCCTCCTGGGCACCAGTTACCGGAGCCGCCTGGAGAACATCGCCAAGCTCTCCCAGACGACCTTGTTCGAGATGGACCCCGACGCCAATCGTGCGCAGGCGCTGGGCCGCCCCCTGCCGAACGAGCAGGCGCTGCGCCGCCGGATGTGTCTGACCACCGTCAGTTGGACCAGCGAGGTCACCGCCGACCCGTGGGCCGTCCGGGACCCGGGAAATCAAAGCATCTTCCTTCTCCACACGGGGGCGCCCCCCGGCGGCACCTACTCGGCCCGCAAGGCGAACATCAACCTGGACGCCCCGGAGGACATCTTCAGAGTCCTGTGGCACGGCCGCGCGTTCGACCATCTTTCGCCGGTCCAGTTGGCCCAGTTCAAGCAGTTCGTCGCCAACATCGTCGGCTTCCGCGACGGCTGGGTCGGATCGGGCGTCCGCCTGTGGCCCCTGCGTCTCTCCAGCGCGTCGCCCATCCCCACCCCCCAGGAGCAGTACCTCGCGGCCTCGCGCCAACCGATCATCAGCGAACTGGCCTATGAAGCCCCGACCCCGCCCGACACGATCGCCAAGGTCAGGGTCGAGCTCTTCAGCCCGTGGGAGGGCGACTGCGTCGGCGACAAGGCGGGCCTGACCTTCCCGAACAATTGCCAGTTGAACGCCATGGGTGCCTCGAACTCCGTGACCGGCCTGTCGGGCAGGATGCCCGGCGAGGGTATCGGATCTGGGCCCGTCAGCAATTGCCGGGTCATCGAGTTGAACGTCGACATCGCGAACGGCACGCTCAGCGGCAAACTCACGTACATCAAGCTGGTCGTCCGAGACCCCACAAAGGGCGACATCGTCCTGGACGAGGTGGACGTCGATGAGATTAAGGCCCTCGAGAGCTCGCCGAGTCTCTACCGACCCATCTACGTGGCATGGCAGCCGACCGATGCCTGGGGTGACAAGCGCGGCGCCAAGGACGACTGGCCCGTCCGCGTCGTTTACATCGGCGACTGGATGCCGGGCAAGAACGGCACCGTCGGCCTGGAGATGGGCTCGTGGGCCCAACCCGCGGCGCCCCCGGATCCCAGAATCCCGATCCGGTTCCCGCGGTCTTGCCATGGGAACCGCCTTCCGACGACCAAGCCCCTGCCCATTCGGGCGACGACGGCGCCGCAGAGCACGACGTCCGTGGACGATACGTTTCTGGCGGTCCCCCGGATCGGGGACCTCAGCCAGATCCTCTGGTGGAACGGCACAGGCAGTTTCTGGCCCTGGGTGAGGCGCGTGTCCCGGGCGGGCAGGGACAACCTCACGGACAAGGATTTCAAGTTCCCCTGGGTCGGGGCGGGGCCGGCGCCGAGCGATCCGAGCACCTACGCCACCAACACCTTCAGCCCCCTCTTTGCCGCCAACGTGCTCTGCGTCAGCGGGCCGTGGTGCGACGGCATCGACAACGACAACGACGGCGCGACCGACGACCGCCAGCCCGCGCTGATGGGCGTTATCGTCGACAAGGGCGAAGATGGTTCTGGCCGCTTCGGCGGGCCCGAGCTTCGCGTCGCCGGCAGGATCAACCTCAACACCGCGACCGAGACCGCCCTGAGGGCCATCGAAAACGGCGTTTCTGTCACCGGCCTCTGCGACACTGTCATGGCGGCGAGGCAGAACGGCCGCATCCTGACGCCGGCCGTCGTCCTGGACGCAAAATACAAGGACAAGCTGTTCGGCCTGAGCTCGGGGGGCGGCCAAAACCTGAGCGACGACGAGAAACGCCGGGAGGCCTTCGCGCGCATCTCCAACCTGGTCACCGTCCGCAGCGACACCTACTCGATCTACGGCACCGTCCAGTACGTCGACGCCTCCAGTGCCCTCCGCAAGAATGCCACGAGCCTGGCGCCGTACGTCAAGCGGACGCGGCGGTTCTGGGCCCTGGTGGACCGCTCTCCCACCGCCGCCTTCTCGCCCGCGGACGTGGTCACCACGAGCCCCAAGTTTATCCACCCGCGGATCCTGAACTTCCAGTGGATGGACTAGAACGCCAGCCTTAGGTACTCCGCGCGGCGGGTCTCCTGACGTCATCCTTTGGGCCGCCCTCGGTTCATTCGCCCTCCGCCGCAGCAAAGAGGCGCCCGGCGTTTTCCGGTCCGTGCGACACGGCGCCGTCGGGCGTGCCGTGCTCTCCTGCCTGGCGGGCGCGCTGGTGGCGGCGGCCCTGGCGGAGCCGTCGCTCCGCGTGGCGCGCGACGGCGTCGCGCCGATCGCGATCGTCCAGGACATCTCGGCCAGCATGAACGGCGCGGCGGCAGCCCACGCCGACCAACTCGCGCCGTGGGCGGCTGCGCTGCCGCCGCGGCACGTCGGCCTCGTCCAGTTCGCCGCCGGCCCGAGGGTCGTGGCCGAGCCTTTCTCGCGCGAGGCCGGCGCCTTGGCGGGCTCCGGCGCTGCCGCCCTGTTCGCGCGGCCGCAAGGCGCCCCCGGCCTCGACGAGACCAACGTGGCAGCGGGCCTCGACGCCGCCGGCGCCGCCCTTCCCGGCGGCCAGGGCCTCCTGCTCCTTTACAGCGACGCCCGCGAAACCCGCGGCCACGCGGTCGCCGCCGCCACGCGCCTGGCGTCGCGCGGCATCCAGGTCTTCGCGGTGATGCCGAAGGTCGCGCCGCGGCACGCGCGGATCGTTTCCGTGTCTCCCGCCGCGGCGCCCTCCGCCGGCAGGCCGGTGACGATAGAGGTCCGCGTCGCCTCGACCGTGGCGGCCGAGGTCCAGGTGTTGCTCGACCGGCAGCCGGCCGAAGGCGTCCCCGCCGCCAGGTGGGAGCGGCAACTCTCGCTCGCCCGCGACGCCGTCGCAACGGTCGTCTTTGAGGACGCCGCCCTGCCCGACGGTCTCTACTCCTACAACGCCGAGGTCCGCCTGGCCGATGACGCCTTCCCGGCGTACGCCCGCGCCCGCGCCGCGGTGCGCGTCGGGACCTTCCGCAGACTTCTTTATGTTTTCGGCGCGACAGGCCCCGGACCGCTGCCGCCCGTCCTGCGCCGCCACCTCCCGCCGGGGCTGCACTTCCGGGCCGTGCCCTTCGGCATCCTGACCCCCGCCGTCATGGCCGACGCCTCCGTCGTCGTCCTCGACAACATTTCCGCCTGGAGCCTCGGTCCGGAGACCGCCGGGCGCCTGGCCCGCTGGGTGACCGAGGGCGGCCTGGGGTTCCTGGTGCTCGGCGGCGACATGAGCTTTGCCGCGGGTGGCTACGCCGAATCGCCCCTGGAGGACGTCCTGCCGGTCTCGAGCCGCACGAGCGAGCGCCCGCCGCTGGAGATCGTCCTCGTTGTCGACGCCAGCGGCTCGATGAACGAGAAGGTCGGCGAGGTCGCCAAGCTCGCCCTCGCGAAGCAGGCGATCCTGGCGCTGCGGCCCGCGCTCGCCGGCGCCGACCGCCTCGGCATCGTCGCCTTCGCGGGGGAGCCGCGCGTCGTGTCGCCCCCGGTCCCCGTTTCGCAGTGGGAAGATCTCAAGGGGAAACTTCTGGCGCTGGCGGCCGGCGGCGGCACGCGGATCACGCCCGCCGTTGACGAAGCCCTCAAGCTTCTGGCCCCTCCCCGCCCCGAGGACAAGACCGTCCGCCACGTCCTCCTGCTGAGCGACGGCCGGAGCGAGGACCTCGACATCGCGCGCCTCGTGGCCGACGCCCGCAGTAAGAACGCTACGATCTCCGCCGTCGCCACCGGCCCCGATGCCGATGCCGCCCGCCTCGGGCGTCTCACAGGCGATGCGGGCGGCCGCCTTTACGCCACCGGCAACCTCGGCCAACTGGCCGAGACGTTCTTGGAGGACCTGGCGTGGGCGCGGGGCGAGGGTCTGCGCAACGAGGCCCGGCCGGCTGCGTGGCGACGCCCAGAGCCGATCTGGCGCGGGGTCGGTCCGCCTCTGCCGCCCGTGCCAGGCTGGAATGCCACGCGCGCCAAGGAGCAGGCCGATGTCGAGTGGGAGGCCC
>JAPLML010000491.1 GCA_026387055.1 Planctomycetota bacterium
ACCTGGTCCAGCGTTTCGGGGTACGGGAACGAAGCCTCAAACTCCTACTGCCACAGGCTGTCCTCGGGGTACGCGATGCCCGGCCGCGACTGGCGCAGGGCCTGCACGCGCAGGAGCTCCACCGCGTAGTGCTCGACGGCCGCCTCGACCCGCCGCTTCTTCTCGCCCCACGCCTTGCCGCCCACGCGCGAGAGGAGCGGCTTGCCCTTCGCGCCGCCGATGTACTTCTGGACCAGGTCGACCTCCGACGCCGGCACGTACACCTTGACGTGGTCGCGGAACTCCAGCGTGAGGTAGTCCTCGGCCTTCTCGCCGGCCGTGGTCCCGGCCGGCTCGCCTTCCCCAATCGTCCGGGCGCCGCGCCGCAGCGTCTTCATCCCCAGGTACCGGCCGATGCCGTGCACCACGTGGACCACGTAGTCGCCGCGCTTGAGGTCGAGCCACGTGTCGATCGCGCGCGTCTCGATCCGCTTGCCGAGCCGCCGGCGCAGTTGATACCGTTGAAACATCTCGTGGTTCGCGAGGACCGCCACCCGCTCCGACACGAGGCGGAAGCCCGTCCCGAGCCGCCCCAGGCCCAGGCGGATCCGCGACGACACGTCGGCCGGGAGCGTCGAGAGGATTTCGGCCAGGCGGTCGCGCTCGCCCTCGTTGTCCGAAAAGAGGAGCACCGTGGACTCGGCCACCAGTTCCGCCAGCTCTTCGCGCACGGCCTCGGCCTTGCCGCTGAACGGCGGAAGGCCCTCGGTCCGCAGCAGGAAGGCGTCGCTTGTGCCCACCGAGGTGAAACTCGACAGGTCGAGCCGCCTGAACGCACGGGCCTGGCGCACGACGGCGTCGAAGGCGTATACGCCCACGGGGCTCACGAGCCGCGCGACGAACGAGCGGCCCACCTCCGCGATCTCCAGCGGGTCCTGCCAGACCACCCACGCGTCGCGCGGCAGATACTCCATGAGGTTGGTGGTGGTCTCGGGGGCGACGGGACCGCCCTTGCCCGTTGGCAGGAAGGAGATGGCCGCCCGGTCGCGGTCGTCGAGACTCCGCTGCGTCGTGGGATCGAATGTGCGGAGGCTCTCCAGCGTGTCGCCGAAGAACTCCAGGCGGTACGGCATCGGCGCGGTCGGCGCGAAGACGTCCATGATGCCGCCGCGCGCCGCGTACTGACCGGGTTCGAGGACAAGCTCCGCCGGGCGGAACCCGCGGGCCGCCAGCCACGCCCGCAACTCCGCCAGGTCGTAGTCCTGGCCGACCACCAGTTCGATCGTGTTCGCGTCGAGGTGCCGCGGCGACGGCACCGGCTGCATGATCGCCTGGATCGTCGTGACGAGGACCCGCGGGGGATGATCCGCGCCCTGCCGCGCCGCCGCGAGCCACTTCAGGATGCGCAGGCGCTCGGCGAGAATTTCGTCGGAGACGTCGGCCTCGGATGGAAGCGATTCCCAGGCAGGAAAGACCGCGGGGTCGATGTCGGCGAAGAGCCGCCACTCGTCGCGGGCGTCGTCGACCGAGTCGATGTGCGAGAGGACATAAAGAAGCGTGGAAGGGCAATCCGAAAGCAGGGCGGCAGCCAGGGCCGGCGCGCTCGATCCCCACAGGCCCTCGACGCTCGCCCGCCCCTCCGTGCGGAGGGTTTCGCGGACGACCTCGACGACCTCCTGCCGGGCGAGCAGATGCCGCACCGCCTCGCCCGTAGCCGGGATGTCCGTCCCTGCATCGACCATAAGGTCGCGATGAACTGCCGTCATTGTAAGGCGCCACCGCTCGGCCTGCAAGCTGCCTGCTACCCGCCATGCGCCGGCCTCCAGGCACGGCCGGGATTCGCATGGGGCGCACCTCATGTTTGTGGCGAGGGTGGCACGGTCACGCGCCGTTGCGTGGCCGTGCATGGTCATGTGGGGGAGCAAGCACGGTCACGCAACGGCGCGTGACCGTGCCACCCTCGACGAACAGGGCTTGCCGCAAAATCTCGGCACACCCGTTGTCTCACGCCGCCGCAGAAACCTTTGACCCTCCGCCGCCGAGCGGGTATCATGTTCGGACGTGCAAACCCAGCGGCCGCGCGGTCGCCCGCGCGACCCGCCTGCATGACAGCGGAGGCTATGCCATGGCGAAGAAGATCAGCGTGAGCCGGGCCGACAAGTTCGCGTTCGGCGTGTGGTGCGTCATGAACCGCGGGCGGGACCCGTTCGGCCCGGAGACGCGGCCGGCCCTGAGCGGCATCGAGGCGATCCGCGGCCTCGGCGAGCGCGGCGTCTACGGGTTCGAGTATCACGACGACGACCTGTGGCCGCTCGGCGCCGGCCCCGCCCAGAAGCGCAAGGCGATCGCCCGGGCCCGCCAGGCGATGAAGGCCACGGGCATCAGGTGCACCGCCGCCACCACCAACCTCTTCAGCCACCCGGTCTTCAAGGACGGCGCGTTCACGAGCCACGATGCGCGGGTGCGCGCCTACGCGGTCCAGAAGGCGATGGCGAACATCGACGTGGCCGCCGAGCTGGGCGCCGAGGTCTACATCTTCTGGGGCGGCCGCGAGGGCACGGATGTTGATATCGGCAAAGACCCGATCGAGGCGCTCAAGCGGTTCCGCGAGTGCCTGAACTTCCTGTGCGAGCACGTCCTCGCCCAGCGCCACCCGATGGTCTTCTCGATCGAGCCGAAGCCCAACGAGCCGCGGTCCGACACCTACCTGGCCACCGCCGGACACGCCCTGGCGCTGATCGCCACGCTCGACCACCCGGACATGGTGGGCGTGAACCCCGAGTGGGCCCACATCAAGATGGCGGGCCTGAACCCCCTGCACGAGTTCGCCCAGGTGCTGGAGGCGGGCAAGCTGGTCGACATCCACCTCAATGCCCAGAAGCCGCTGCGGTACGACCAGGACATGAGTTTCGGCGCCGATAACCCGAAGGAGGCGCTGCTGGTGGTCAAGCTCCTGACGGACTACGCCTACAGCGGCGCCAAGACGTTCGACGCCCACCCGTTCCGGACCGAGGCCGACCCGTGGGACTTCGTCGAGCGGTGCATGCGGGCGTACAAGGCGCTGGAGCTCAAGGTCGACCAGGTGAACTCCGACGCGCGCCTGCTGGCGATGCTCGAGGAACTGGTCGGCGCCGACCCGGACGGGTGGGATGCGGTGCTGGCCTCGTACTCGAAGAGGAACGCCGGGAAGCTGCGCGGGGCGAAGTTCAATCCCGACAAGCTGGCCCAGCGGCGCCTCCGTTACGAGCAGATCGACCAGCGCCTGACGGAGATCCTTCTGGGAGTGGAATAGGCCGGGAGAAGCTGGGCGGCCCGGGGGGAGCCAGGCCTCTTGTTTCCAACAGGTCCTTGCCCTTGGCGTGGAATCGTCACATGACGAAGGACGCCGCTCCTGCCCTGTGCTCCGCCACCGGTTTCCTTGAGCTTCCTGCGAAGGCGGCGTAGGCACCGCTCTGCGCCACGCCGGCCGGAGGGGATTGTGCCATGACCGATACGAGGAAGACGCGGGCCCAGCTGGAGGAAGAGCTGGCGGCGCTGCGGCGCGAGGCGGCGGAGTTGAGGAACCGGGAGGCGTCTCGCCGGCCTCCGGACGCGGCCTTCGACGACGTCACGCAGGGGTCCCGGGCCCTCTTCGAGGTGATCGACGACGCCCTGTTCGTCGCCCGCGTGCGCGACGGCCGCATCGTCTACGCCAACCCGCAGTGCACCCGGCTGCTGGGCGTCACCCAGCCGCAACTGCTGGCCGCGTCCTTCTACGATTTCATGCCGCCGGCCCCGTGCCGGTCCGCCTGATGGGCGGGATCGTCGGTTCGGGCGACGACGCCGTGCTCCTTCTGTACATGCGGGATATATCGGAGGCGCACCAGGCGAGGCAGAAGCTGGCCGAGTCGGAAGGGCGGTACCGCGAGCTGGTCGACAACATGACCGACCGCCTCTACGTGATCGGGACCGACGGGTACTTCCAGTTCGTGAACCGGGCCATGGAGGAGGGTTCGGGCGTGTCGTGCGACGAGTGGCGCCGCCGGCACTACCTGGCCGGGCTGCTGCCGCAGTACGGCGAGTTGGTCCGCACCTACATCGAGGCCGTGCTGCGGGGCGAACTGCTCCCCCCCATCGAATTCTCGCACTTCACCGCCGACGGGCGCACGGTGACCGTGGAGGCCAGCATGCGTCCGCTCTACGAGGACGGCAGGATCGTCGGCCTCCAAGGCGTGTCGCGCGACATCACGGACCGCAAGCGGGCCGAGGAGGCGCTGCGCGAAAGCGAGGCCCGGTACCGGGCGGTCGTCGAATCGCAGACGGAGTTGATCTGCCGGTTTGTGGCGGGGGGGATCCTGACGTTTGTCAATGAGTCTTATTGCCGATATTTCGGCCTGAGCGCGGCCGACCTGGTCGGCCGCAGTTTCCTGCCGCTGCTGCCCGAGAGCGACCGGTCCGCCGCCGCCGATCGCCTGGCAACGATTGCAGCGACCAACCCGACCGTGGCGCACGATCACCGGGTGGTGCTGCCGTCGGGCGAGGTCCGGTGGATGCACTGGGTCAACCGCGGCATCTTCGACGAGCAGGGGCGCGCCGTCGAGTACCAGGCCGTGGGTTGGGACTTCACGGATCGCAAGCGGGCCGAGGAGGCCCTGCAGCAGAGCGAGGCCCGGTACCGGGCCATCCTCGAGGACCAGACGGAACTGGTGTGCCGGTTCCTTCCCGATGGCACGCTGACCTTTGTCAATGAGGCGGTCTGCCGCTTTGTTGGAAAGTGCCGCGAGGACATGATTGGCTCAGGCTTCCTGGGCTATCTGACCGAAGAGCATCGGGCCGCGCTCCTGGAGAAGCTGGCCGCGCTGACGCCGGCCCGCCCCCTCTTCGACGACAAAGAGCAGGCGACGTTCTTGCCTTCCGGCGAGACCCGCTGGGTGCACTGGACCAACCGCGGCATCTTCGACGGGCAGGGCTGCCTGACCGAGATCCAGGGCGTGGGCCGGGACGTGACGGAACGCCGGCAGGCCGAGGAGGCTTTGCGGCAGTCGGAAGAGAACTTCCGCAACCTCTTCGAGCAAAGCCTGGACGGCATCGTGGTGGTGGGGGCCGACGGCCGCATCGTCAGCGCCAACCAGGCGTTCGCCGATATCCACGGCGTCGCGGTGTCGGAAGTCGTCGGCAAGCACGCCGCCGACTTCATGCATCCCGACGACCGCGCGGAGGGCGTGGAACGCCTGGCCGCCGCGGTGCGGGGGGAGAGCCTGGCCCCCAGCTCGCGTTCCTGGCGCGACCTGCGGGCGGATGGTTCCATCGGCCTGGTCGAGGCGCGGAGCCGGGGAATCCGTTGGGCCGGCCGGCCCGCCGTCCAGGTCATTCTTCGCGACATCACGGAGCGCACCCGGCTGGAGGAGGAACTGCGCGAGGCCCAGAAGCTGGAAGCCGTCGGCCAGCTCGCCGGCGGCATCGCCCACGACTTCAACAACCTGATAACCGGCATCCTCTGCCACGCCGGCCTGCTGAAGATGAACGCCGAGTCGCCGTCCGAAGTGCGCGAGACGGCCGGCGTCATTGAAGGCGCCGCCCGCCGCGCCGCCCAACTGACCAGCAGCCTGCTCGGCTTCGCGCGCCGCGGCAAGCACCAGAACGTGCCCGTGGACCTGAACGCCGCCGTCCAGGCCTGCGTCGACCTCTTCAGCCGCACCCTCGACCCGCGGATCCGCGTGGTCACGCACCTCAGCGACGAACAGGCGACGGTGCTCGGCGACCCGGTCCAGATGGAGCAGGTGATCCTGAACCTCGCCCTTAACGCGCGCGACGCGATGCCCGAAGGGGGCGAGATGGTCCTGGCCACCAGCCTCGTTCACGCGACGGAGGGCGGCGGCCGACCCGACGGGCTCGCCAGGCCCGGCGCCTACGTCGTCCTCACCGTGAGAGACACCGGCAGCGGCATTCCGCAGGAGCTGCGCAGCCGCATCTTCGAACCGTTCTTCACCACCAAGCCCCCCGGCAAGGGCATCGGCATGGGCTTGGCGATGGTCTACGGCATCGCCAAGAACCACGGCGGCTGGGTCGATCTGGATCCCGACGCCGAGCGCGGCGCGGCGTTCCGCGTCTTCATCCCCGTGGCGACGGACCTGGCAGAGGAGAAGGAGGCGAAGGTCGCCGCCGAGCCGGCCGCGGCGGCGCGCGGCCGCATCCTCGTGGTCGATGACGAGCCGCTCGTTCGCGGCGTCGTCATCCGCATGCTCGCCGGGCTCGGCTACAGCGTCCTCTCCGCGGCCGACGGCAAACAGGCTGTTGACTTATACAGAAAGCTCGGCGGCGAGATCGGCCTCGTCATCATCGACATGGTGATGCCCGAGATGAACGGCGGCGAGTGCTTCCGCGCCCTGCGCGCCCTGAACCCCGACGTCAAGGCGATCCTCTCGACGGGCGGGCCCGGCGACCGGAGCCTCCAGGACATCCTGGGCGAGGCCAACGTCGCGTTCGTCCAGAAACCGTATGAAGTGCGGCAACTCGCCGAAGCGGTCAAGCTCGCCCTGGGCGCCTGAGGGCCTCACTCCCCCGCGCGGGCCCTGAGCGCCCCCTGCCACGCAGGAATGCCCACGTACCAGAACGTGGTCGTTGTATAGACCCATCCGTATCCATCGTTTGGCGTGTAGGCCGGGAGGACGCGCTCCATCTCGCTCGCCGGAAGGTCCGCTGCCGGGGCCTCGTTCGGAATGCCGGAGTGGAACTTCCCCGCGCGGTACTTCAGCCACTCCAGCGCCCTCTTGTCCCCCGTCGTGCGGTAGTACCAGGCCAGCAGCGGGCAGGCGCCGATCTGGTTCGACCACGCCTCGCGCCGCTTCGCGTCGGGACCGCGGCCCTCCAGCGCGAGGACCCAGTCCCGCAGCATCGCCTGCACGGCCGGGTCCTCGAAGAGATCGGCCGCCTCGATCATCGCCAGGTGCCCGCCGAACGACCAGATCCAGAGGTCGTCGCGCGGGTCGGCCGGCGGCGCCCCCGGCGTGTTCGTGGCCCAGTCCCAGTTCGCCTGCGCCGCCGGGAACCCCTTGTTCTTCTTCGCGAACTCGACCTGGACGCCCAGGTAACCTTTGATGCGGTCGAGGCACTTCGGGTCGCGGGTCATCTCGTAGCCCATGAGCATCGCCCACAAGATCGCCTCATCGCCGTCGGCGCTCATGTACTGGCTCCGGCGGGTCTTCATCGCGGCCGCGAGGATCCGCTCCAGGTACTCACGCATCACCGGGTCGCCGTTCTGGTAATAGCCCAGGCGGAAGCCCGGCGGCGAGCCCACCCGCGGGCCGAAGTATCCGTCGGCCCAGTGCTGGCAATTGTGCCGGCGGCCGCAGAGGTCGATCCCGCTCGTCGTCGAGTGGTCGTACGCCTGCTTGGCGAGCGTGGCGCCCGCGCTCATGAACGGCTGCGGACTGGCGTGCCGCACGTCCACCTCGTAGACGTGGTACGACATCGCCTCGGCCGTCTCCCACAGGCGGCGGTTGCCCGTCATCAGCCAGGCCAGGTGATAGTTGTAGTCGCGGACCGGCTCATTGTTGTACCAGCCGTAGCGGCCGTCATCCACGTCCCACCGCTGCCGCGCGGCGTTATAGACCTGGACCTCGTCGCCGAAATCCCAGAAGCCGAACCATCGCCAGAAGTCGCGGTTGTGCCGGTGCATCCGCGGCAGGTGGTACAGCACGTTGTCGAAGTGCCGATCGCGGGTCGCCGCGCCGTGCTCCGCCACGTGACCGACCGCCAGCGTATCGGCCACGTGACGCGGCCGCACCCGCGCCAGCGGCGGCTCGAGCACCTCCTTGACGTGGCTTGACCCCTTGGCCGCCTTCTCCGCACCCGGGTGGAAGAACCAGTACGCCTCGTGCGTCCGGAGCGCCCCGAACGCCGAGCCGAAACCGGTGGACGTTGACTCGCCGTCGCCATATTTGAATGCGTAGCGGCGCACGTCCATGGGCGCGACGTGCGGCGGGTAGAAGTGCGTCCAGATCCCCTCCCCGTCCACGTGGATCTCCTGCGGGAACCTCTCGCGCATGCCCCGCAGGCCCACCGTCACGCCCCACCGCCCGCTCGAAACGTCGAGCCAGCCGTCCGCCTCGCGGCCGCGTGCCACGGCCTCGGCGTGCGCCGCGGCCGGCTTGTCCGGCCGCGCCTCTCCCGGCGAAGGAGTCACGTCCCCGCGCGCCGCGGCGTGCCAGGCGAGGGCCGAGTCCGCGCCCTCCTGGAGCAGCCCGCCTTCGCCCTCGCGCGGCACCTCGACGTCCCGTCCGTCGAGCGAGGTCCGGACCTTCTGCCCCGCCTCGACCGCCAAGGGCAGCCGGATGCCCAGCTCGCGCAGGAAGTCGAACCGCACGTCGCCGGCGAACATAAACGTGTGCGTGAGCCGAACCATGGACGATCCCGCGTAGAGATGGAACCGCAGCGTCACCGGCGTGCCGGCGGGCGGCCGCTGCTTCGGGTCGATGGTCGAGGCCAGCCGCCGGTGCCTGAGGTTCGCGCGCACGAGCACCACCGCCCGCAGGGGCGACTGCTCCTCGACCCTGACCTCGGCCACCTCGGCGGCGCCGGCGTCCGGCTCGCCGGGGTCGAGCCAGGTCTGCGACACGTAGCGCTCGGTATCCTTGATATGACTGAACGTGCATCCGAAGACCGCACCGCCCGGCTTGATCACGGTCTCGTCGTCGGTCACCTTGCCGTCGCCGTTCAAGTCGAGCGCGACGCCGAGGGCGAGCCGGCCGCCCGCGTTGGCGAAGGCCATCCGGAGCTTGCCCGTCTCCACCGAGAGGCCTTCCGGCGTCTCGGCGACCTTGAGCGGATTCGGGACGGGCGCCGGCCTGGCCTTCTCGCCGACCACGAGCCTGAGCTTCGCGCCGTTGCCCGCTTCGAGCCGCGTCTGGAAATCCAGGAGCAGCCACTTGATGCTGCCGTCCGGCCAGAAGGCCACCGCCCGCGAGACGCACTGCACGGCCTTGCCCTGCGCGTCAAACAACGCCGCCTTCTTCTCGTCCTTCAGGACCCCGCGTCTGAGCGGGATGCCGCGCGTGACGGGGAAGGCGTCGAAGCCCTCGCCCTGCGGCTCATCCACCCAGAGGGCGATCTCGTCCGGCGGCGCGGGATCGTGCGAGGTAAACTCCGGGTCGGGTGGAAGGAGGGGCGGGTCTTTTCGCGCCGCCGCCTCGACCGTTCTCATCGCACCGAAGTTGCACGGCGTCGGCGGAAGCCTGGCGAGCACCTCGCCGATAGCCGCCAGCGCCGGGCGCTTCTTCGCGTCGCCGTAGTCCTCGGCGCTGCGGGTGTTCGGCTGGGCCGCCTCCACGAAAATGTAGGCGGGCCCCGCCGAAAGGGCCGCGGGCGCCGAGGCCAAGTCAAGGGGCCGCCCGTAGGGCGACTGGAAACAGATTCTCAGCACCTTGGCTTGACTGTCGACGTAGATCTCCTTGGGTGCAATCTTCTCGATGCCTGCCATGCCGGCCGCCACGGCCACCCGGCCGTCCGCCACCGCCATCCAGCCGGGATGCACGGTGTTGTGCTGGAGGATGAACGGCGGGTTCTGCGTGCTCCACGCCTCCCAGACCTGCGACGAGCAGGGCGTGGCCTGCCGGACCCCCGCCAGCGTCCACAGCATCGGTCCCCACACGCTCGCCTGGTCCTGGGCCGCCGCCAGCCAGCGGACCTCGGGGACGCTTGTCCCCGCGCGCGGCAGGATCGCCGCCGCCACGGTGTTGCGGTCCACCTTCGACTTCGCATCCGACGTGGGGTGGAACGCCAGCCCAAGCGGCAGCGCCAGGCCGAACGACGCCAGGTAATCGCCGCGGGCCTTCTGCGGCACCTGCATCTCGACCGAGACGGCCATCGCCGGGCCGCTCTCCGGTATGACAATCTTCACGCTCAGCGGCGCCTCGCCGACGCCCGCAAACGCCACCGTGCCGGCGATCTCGACCTCGGCTCGCCCCTCCGCCTTCTTGCCGACAACGCGGGCCACCTTGGGTTCGCCGATGATCTCCTTCCCCCCGATCGGCGCCAGCGGCGGCGCGGCGCCTTCGGGCCGGATGAGCGATGCAAAGAGGCCGGATGCCGGCGAGGCCGTGCCGGCCTCCACCTCGCCAAGCCTCGCCGACGCCACGAAACCCCTGCCCGCCGGATCGAAGACGATCGCGAGCGGCCCCCGCGTCACGGTCACCTTGCCCGCGGCGCTCTCGACCTGGATATCCCCGGCGGCGTAGCCGGCGCCGGCGGCGGCCAGGATCAGGACGCCGGCCATCGCGAGGAGTCGATTCATGGGAGTCCTCCCTGTCATCGGCGGCCGAGGGCGATTATACTGTTGGCGAGGATGCACTGCCAGCGATGCCAATCTCCTGAAACCGGGCCGCGTCGGAACCGTTATACTGGAGGTGAGAGTGTGCTGGAGCGGACCCCCGGTCCCATAAGGAGGCTGACTGTGAGAACGAAGATCGCGTATAGCTTGCTGCTTGCCGTCGTCATACTCCTGGGAGCCGCGGCGGCGCGCGTTGCCGCCCAGGAGGCCGCCCCGGGCGCGCAGCCTCCCGGCGGGGGATTCCCCGGCATGGGCATGTTCGGCACCGAAGAGGACCGCGCCAAGATGGCGGCCCTCATGCAGCGGGCCCAGGGCCTGCGCTATCTCGAGGACGCCGACGTGCGGACCGAGATCGGCATCACCCCCGAGCAGGAGCAGAAGATCACCCAACTCCGGGAGCAGGGGATGAACATGGGCACCCGGATCCGCGACGAGATTCAGGCCACGATCCAGAGCCGCATGAGGCCCGACATGACCGACGAGGAGCGCGCGGCCGTCCGCCTGGAGGCCATGCAGATGATCGGCGACGCGATCCGGGGCGCCAGTGCCGACTTCGAGAAGCTGCTCGGCGAGGCCGACACGCTCCTCACGCCCCAGCAGAAGGAGAAACTGGCCGCCGTTACCCGCGAGCGCTCCACCCTGGAACAGGCCACCGGCGGCCTCGCGATCCTCCTCACGGCGCAGGCCCGCGAGGCGTGCGCCCTGACGCGCGACCAGGTCGACCAGATCCGCGTCCTCCTGAAGGGCCTGGCGAGCGACGGGCAGGCCGTGCGCGACAGGCTGTTCGGCGCGGGCAAGGAATTGACGCAGGAAGACATGCAGAGTGATAAGTACAAGGAGTTCCAGACCCAGCGCCAGGACATGATTGCAAAGACCCGCGAAAAGATCCTCTCGATCTTCGGGGCCGAGCAGCGCGACAAGGTCGAGAAATTCCTCGCCGCCCCCCGCGGCCCCGGCGGACGCATGCGCGGCATGGGCGGCATGAGGCCCCCCGCCGGCGGGCCCCCGGCCACTCCGCCGGCCCCCGCGGCCCCGGCCCCGGCCCCCGCGGCCCCGGCGCCCGCGGCCAACCCGCAGTAACCCGGTTCTTCGCGGTTCATGCGCCACGGGTTGCCCCCAACCCGTGGTTAGCACTCCATCGCCACTTCGCGAGGCGGGTCTCCCGACCCGCCGCGCACACATGTTCAGCAGCGAGTAATGAGTTGCTTATCTCAAGCCATGTTGTATAGTTCCAGACACTGCATCGCCCCGGCGATGCCGCCGCCTCTTGCGGCGGGAGCCTGGGTAGCCAGTCGGGGGGTAGCCATGCGATCCGAAAGCGCCTCACGCCGCACCGGTTGGCCCTTGCTTGAGGTCCTCGAGCCCAAGCTTCTCCTCTCCGGTTCGCCGCCGGCGGATGGCCTCCTCGGCCCCTCCCCCGCCCCGCCTGCCCTGACAGCGCCGGGCAACGAGATCCCCGTCGAACTGGTGGGCCAGTGGGGCGGGGCGATCGGGGATGCCGTCGTGGTCGGCGACTACGCCTACGTATGCCAAGGGCCGTCCTTGACCATCCTGAACGTTGCCGATCCAGCGAGGCCCGCCCAAGTGGGCAGGTTAATACTGCCTGACAATGCGTGTGCGGTTACCGTCTCGGGCGGCCTGGCCTACGTGGCGGATCGGGGCGCGGGCCTCCAGATCATCGACGTGTCGGATCCCGGGGCCCCTGTCCGGTTGGGCGGCTATGACACAGGCGGATATACCCAGAGCGTTTACGTCTCCGGCAATCTGGCCTACGTGGCGGATGTCCTTGGCGGACTTCAGATCATCGACGTATCGAACCCCGCGGCGCCCGTCCGCCTGGGCGGATACGCCACCAACGGCTATGCCGATGATGTTTTCGTCTCCGGCAACCTGGCCTATGTGGCGGAGGGGGATGCGGGCCTTGAGATCATCGACGTGTCGGACCCCTCGGCGCCCGTCTGGCTGGGCGGATACGATACGAGCGACTACGCTTACGGCGTTTACGTCTCGGGCAACCTGGCCTACGTGGCGGATGTCCTTGGCGGACTTCAGATCATCGACGTATCGAACCCCGCGGCGCCGGTGCGGCGGGGCGGATGCGCTACGAGGTACTGGACCTGCGGCGTCTACGTCTCGGGCAACCTGGCCTACGTGGCGGATGGAGGGGCCGGCCTTCAGATCATCGACGTGTCGAACCCCGCGGCCCCTCTGTGGGTGGGCGGATATCACACCAGCGGCTACGCCTACAGCGTCTATGTCTCGAGCAACCTGGCCTATGTGGCGGACTGTTACGCGCTTCAGATCATCGACGTGTCGAACCCCGCGGCCCCTCTGCGGCTGGGCGGATATGAGGAGGGCGGAGTGGTTTCGAGAGTTTACGTCTCGGGCAACCTGGCCTACGGGGCGGGGGGGGACGCGGGCCTTGAGATCATCGACGTGTCGAACCCCGCGGCCCCTGTGCGGGTGGGCGGATACGACACGAGCGGCTCGGCCTATGATGTTTTCGTCTCCGGCAACCTGGCCTATGTGGCGGACTGGGAAGGAGACCTTCAGATCATCGACGTGTCGGACCCCGCGGCGCCCGTGCGGCGGGGCGGATATGACACCAGCGGCTATGCCTATGCCGATGATGTTTTCGTCTCCGGCAACCTGGCCTATGTGGCGGAGAGGGACGCGGGCCTTGAGATCATCGACGTGTCGGACCCCGAGGCCCCTGTGCGGCGGGGCGGATATAACACAAGCGACTACGCCTACGGTGTTGTCGTCTCCGGCAACCTGGCCTACGTGGCGGGGGACGCTGGCCTTCAGATCATCGACGTCTCAAACCCCGCAGCCCCCGTGCGCCGAGGCGGGTACGGCCGCTGCGCCAACGGCGTCTACCTCTCGGGCAACCTGGCCTATTTGGTGGAGGCGGACGCGGGCCTTGAGATCATCGACGTATCAGACCCCGCGGCCCCCATGCGGCTGGGCGGGTACGATACGAGCGGGTACGCTGAGGGCGTTTACGTTTCGGGCAACCTTGCCTACGTGGCGGATGGCGGATTGGACATCTTAAGGATCAACATAACCTTTGAGGATTGGACCGGCCTTGTCGATAACCGGTGGGAGAACGGGGGCAACTGGTCAGGGGGCCTAGTCCCCGGGCCCCTGACGGTGGCCACGATCAGCGGTGCGGCGCCTCGCCAGCCTGTCCTTGCTGAAGACCAGGTAGTTCTGTCTCTGACTCTTTCCAGTGGCGCCCTCCTGGCCTTTGCGCCGGGGGCGGCAAAGACGCTGGTGACCAAGAGCCTCACCATCGCCGAAACCGGCGGCGTGCCGACGGGACGGTTGGACATCGGCACTGGCTCGCTCATCGTGGATTATGACGACGGGGCGGCATCGCCGCTGGAGGATGTCCGGCGGTGGGTTGCGGCGGGATACAACGGCAGGACCTGGACGGGGAGCGGCATCACGTCGAGCGCGGCGGCCGTCGATCCCATCACGTACGGCTTGGGGTATGCTCAGAATGATATGCTCTTCCTGCCCTATGATGTGTTCTCCGGCGTGCCGGTGGACTCAAGCACCATCCTCGTGAAGTACACCTACCTCGGCGACCTGAACCTCGACGGCTGCGTGGACGACAATGACGTCACGTTCCTCAACCTGTTCTACGACGGCGGCACTGTGGACACCCACTACTGGAACGAGGGCGACATCTTCGGCTACGACGGCCGCGTCGACGACAATGACGTGACGATCCTGGGCCTGACGTACGGCTTAGGGATAGGCCATCCGCTCGGCGGCGCCGAACCGTCAGGGATCGGCCCAGCCCCCCTGAGCGAAGCAGCCGGGCAGCCCCTCACAGCGGCCGCGCCCACCATGCTGCCCGGTGCGGCGGCGCAGTTGGGCATCATCGCAATGGCCAGCGAGGCGGTTGCGCCCGACGCGTCAGGGCCGGCGCCGGACGGCGCACTTTCTGAATCGGTCGTGGCGTCCGGAAATCAGAATCAGGCCAGTGCAGCAAGCGCCCCTTCCGAGAGCACGTTCACGTCCAGCCCGGCGGCCTCCCTTGAAGTCGCGGCGACGCCCCCGCCGCTGGCGTGGGCATCGGCAACGGCAGGACCGGCCGGTGCCGGCGAGACCGTGGACCTCCTGTCGCAGCCGGCGCTTGAGGTGCTGTCGGCTGCGTGAAGGGCATCTGTGTAGTTCGCCGGCCGCCGCAATGCAGATTGGGCTGCCAGCGGCCCCCTTGCGGCACGTTACGGCGCGAGCGCAGGATCGGCGGCGGACTTGCCCGCCTCGTAATGCCTGAGCACTTCCTTCGGGCCCAATTCCACGTTGTGGATCACAAGGTCGTCGAGCAGGCCGTCGAGCGAGCGGCCGATCACGAGGTCCGCGTCCTCGGCGAACCAGACCGGGCCGAGGAGGACCAGGTTGCCCTCGTGGCGA
>JAPLML010000608.1 GCA_026387055.1 Planctomycetota bacterium
CCAGAACAGCTCGCCCATGAATCCGCGGCCGATGTTACCGGCGCCGAACTGGACGGCCGTGGCTTTAGCGTTGGGGGAACTCATGGGCGGTTTTCAGGTCGCCTTTCGGGATCCGCAGGGTCACACGATGCAGGGGCCGGCCAGCCTGTGGATCAGCGTTTCCATGGCCAGGCGGTCGTTCGGCGTCGTCTTGGCCTCCAGGTCCGCATCGACCAGGGCCTGGTAGGCGTCGGCCAGGTTCTCTTCGGTGAAGGTCCGCAGGGCGCGGCGGACGCGGTCGCGGGCCGGATACGGCACGCCGGCCCGGGCCATCGCGTCATCGAGACTGGTCCGCCGGGCCAGGGCGCGGACGCGCAGAAGCTGGCGGAAGGTCGGGCGCAGGACGCCGATGAACTGCGGCGCGACCATCCCTTCGGTCCAGAAGGCCTCGAGCAGCCCCAGGGCGCGCGAGAGGTTCCGGTCGGCCACGGCGTTGCAGAGGTCCCAGACGCGCTCGTGGTGGCCGCGGGCGATGAGGGCGTCGACCTCGGCCGTGTCGATCGTCGGTTCCGCGCCGGCGTACAGCGCCAGCTGGTCGAGGGCATGAAGGAGCGATGCGAAGTCGGTCCCGAGATACTCCACGAGCATCTGGGCCGCCGCATACGTGAGTTTTTTGCCGCCGCGGTCCTTCGCCTGGCCCTGGAGCCAGGCGGGGATCCTGCCGGGTTCGCTGGCCTCGCAGGCAACCACGCGGCCGACCTCGGCCACGCGCTTCGAGAACGTGTAGGCGGGGTTCCACGAGGCCACCTCCAGGCACAGTGACCCGCTCTTGGCGGGGTCCTCGAGGTACTTCAGGAGCAACTCGCGCGTGTGCTCGTCCAGGAACTCGTCGGCCTCGCGAACCAGGACGAGACGGCGCGGGGCGAGGAAGGGCGGCGTGCGGAGGGCGTCGAGGACGTCGGCGACCACGGCTTCGCTGCCGAGGACCTCCATCATTGCCATGCCGGGGTCGGCGTCGCCGATGACGCGTCGGCGGACGGCCTGGCGGCCCAGGTCCAGGAGGTAGGGGTCGGCGCCGTGGAGGACGTAGAGGGGCAACGGCTCGCCGGTGGGTTTCTCTTTGCAGAAGTCGCCGATGCGCTGGGCGGGCTTCCCCTCCGAAGGACCTTTGCGGGCCATACCTTGCTTGACCTTCCCCCCTGGCGGCCGACGCTGCCACCCCGTACAGCCTTTGTACGCTAAACCGGGGCGGGTGTCCAGAGGAGTTTTGCCGACGGTCGAGCGACTTGCGTGCCTATGGAAAACGCGCCCAGGTCGCCGCAGCGGGTCTTCGACAAGCTGGGCGGCCAAGAGCTGTTCCAGAACCGCCCTTCAGGGCGGGGTCGCGCGGCGGGCAGTCTTGCCCGCCGCGCGAATTCGGGCGCGTGCGCGCGGTGGGCAAGACTGCCCGTACGTGTCTGGCGTGGGTGGCACGGTCACGCGCCTTTGCGTGACCGTGCTTGCTCCCCCCATGTGACCGTGCACTGCCACGCAACAGCGCGTGGCCGTGCCACCCGGCAATCTCGTGTCACGCTAAACGCGTACGACTGCCCACCTCGCCATCTCCGGTTCTGAAACAGCTTCTAACTGGGTGCGGGGGGCGCGACGGCGGGAAGGAGGACCCGGAACGCCGTGCCCTGGCCCACCTGGCTCCGGAATGTCACGGATCCTCCGTGGCGCTTGACGATGGCATAGACGGTTGAGAGGCCGAGGCCCGTGCCGCCGGCGCCCATCTTGGTGGTGAAGAAGGGTTCGAAGATACGGGGCTGAACCTCGGGCGGGATGCCCTGGCCGGTGTCGGTGACGGTCAGGGCGACGTAGCGGCCGGCTTTCAGGCCGGGGGCCAGGGTGTCGTACTCCGCGACGGGCACGTTCTCGGTGGCGATGGTCAGCGTGCCGCCCTTGGGCATGGCGTCACGGGCGTTGACCGCCAGGTTCATCAGGACCTGCTGCATCTGGGAGGCGTCGGCCTCCACGGTGTCAAGGTTGCTCGCCAGGTGTGTCGCGACGGTCGTGATCCTCGGGAAAGTCCGCTTGAGCAGCTCGACGATCTCCTGCACGATTCGGTTGAGGTCGAGGGGTCGCCGCAAGACCGGCGGCCCGTGGCCGAAGGACATGAGCTGGCGCACGAGCTGCGTGCCGCGCTGGGCCGCCGCCTCGATGCTGACGGCGCACTCGCGGTTCTCGCTGTCGGGGGGGAGGGAGTCCCGCAGCAGGCTGGCGAAGCCAAGGATGGCCGTCAGTAGGTTGCTGAAATCGTGGGCGATCCCGGCCGCCAGCGTCCCCACCGTCTCCATTTTCTGGGCCTGGAAGAACTGGTCGCGCAACTGGACGCGCTCGGTCACGTCGGCCAGGATGCCGACCGTGCCCAGGACCCTCCCCTGGGCATCGCGGATGCGGGCGAGGCTGAGGAACCCCGTGAAGGGGCTGCCGTCCTTGCGCGCGAGCGGGAACTCGCCGGACCACGTGCCGTCGCGGTCGAGCACGGCGAGGATCGTCCGCTGGACCTCATCGAGTTTGTCCTTCGGATAGATAAGCGCGATGTGGCGCCCCATCGCTTCGTCGGCGGTCCAGCCGTAGAGCTGCTCGGCGCCCCGGTTCCAGAAGCGGATCTTGCGATCGCCGTCGATGGCGACGATGGCGATCTGGGCGTTCTCGACCAGGACCCGGTACTTGGCCTCGCTCTCCCCGACCTTGGCATAGAGTCTGGCGTTCTCGATGGCGACGGCGGCGTGGGCGCACAGGGTCTCCAGCAGGTGGATGTCCTCGTCGCTGAAGGTCTCACCGCGGATCCGGCCCACGTTCAGGATGCCCACGGCCTCGGCCTGAAGGAGCAGGGGGATGCTGACCGCGCTGGTGATGCCGTGCCGGGCTATGATCGGCCGCGCGGGCGGGGCCAAGTCCCGCCCGGGCTGGTCCGTACGCAAGGGCCGGCGTTGGAGGAAGGCGGCGCCGCCGATCCCCTCCTCCAGGCGAAACCGCCAGGCTTGGATCTCCTCGGCCGAGATGCCGCGGCCGGCCCGGGCGGTGAGGGTCTCGCGCGCCTCATCGGGAGTGAGGATCACCACGAAGGGCGCCCGCAGGAGCCGGCCGGCCGCGTCGACCACCTCTTCCATGACGGCCTGCGGCTCCATCATCATTGTCAGCTTCAGGGCGAGATCGTGGACGGCCTTGAGCCGCTCGTAGCCGCGTGCGAGCCTCTCGCGGTCGGCCCGCTCCAGTTCCACGGCGAACAGAAAGAGCCAGAGGATGGGTATCAGCGGCTCGACGAAGTCCTCGACCAGATCGGCCTTGGGCCAAAAACCGGACCATTCGAGGACGTTGCCCTGGGCCACGACGAGGGTAATAACGATGATGCCGGCCAGCAGAGCGCGGGCCAGGTTGCCCAGATCGCGCCAGCGCCGCCACAGCGCGACCAGGCACCCGACGAGGGCCATGGCCGTCACGGCGTCGCAGAGAACGATCAGGCGGGTGGGAATCATGAAGGGGCCTTTCGGACGGCCCGGCGGTTCCGCCACAGGACGACAAGCAGCCCCACGGCCCCGGCCGCATAGGCCGCGTGCTCCGCGAGGTTCAGCAGTTCCGAGGTGATGCTGCGGCGCGCAACCGAGAGGCTCTCCTGCCCGAAAACCAGCCAGGGGATGTCGCCGCTCTCAGGATACACGCCTTCCAAGATGGTGGCGATCCAGGCCACCAGCATCAGGAGGAAGGGCACCACGAACGGGTGCAGCGCGGGTTCCGCGGCAATGCGCCGCCGGTGGGCCAGCAGATAGACCAGCGCCACGAGACCGATGCAGAGAGCGAGAAGCTCGCCGAACTGGAACATCACGCCTCCTTCCGTCGGCTCAGGAAGGCCGGCCGGGCGATCGGGCGGCGCCGGGGCGCCAGGAGTCCGTCAACCCTGGCAACAGCCCCGAGTCCTCAAGCGCCGTCCATGGAATATACCCGGCGGGCGGGGCCGAAGCAACGGCGTTGCTCACCCCCGCGGGCCGATGCGGTCGAAACCGGTCAGCGGGCGAAGGGCTTCGGGGACTGCCACCGAGCCGTCGGCCTGCTGGTAGTTCTCGAGGAGGGCGATGATCGTGCGGCTCATGGCGATGGCCGTGCCGTTCAGCGTGTGCAGGAGCTCGGGCTTCTGCCCCTGGCCGCGGCGGAACCGGATGCCCAGGCGGCGGGCCTGGTAATCGGTGCAGTTGGAGGTCGAGGTGATCTCGCCGTACTCGCCGGCTTCGCCGCGCCCGGGCATCCAGGCCTCCAGGTCGAACTTGCGGTAGGCCGGCCCGCCGAGATCACTTGTGCAGATATCGATGACCCGATATGGTATGCCGAGCCGCTGGTAGATGCTCTCCTCGATCCGCAGCAGGTCCAGGTGCATCGCGTCGGATGCCTCGGGGCGGGGGAAGGCGAACATCTCGAGCTTGGTGAACTGGTGGACGCGGTAGAGGCCGCGGCTGGCGCGGCCGTAGGCGCCGGCCTCGACGCGGAAACAGTGGCTGACGCCGCCGACCTTGATCGGCAGCCGCTCCGCCGGCACGATCTGGTCCATCCACTGGCCCCCCTGGGTGAACTCGGCGGTGGCGAGGAGGCCGAGGTCCTGGCCCT
>JAPLML010000261.1 GCA_026387055.1 Planctomycetota bacterium
TTGATCGTCGGCTCCAGGAAGAAGGCGTTCACGAGTTCCGCCCGGCCTTCCTTGATTCGCTGCTTCAACTCGGGAATTCGCTGCGGCGAGAACTCCATGATGGCCATGAGGTTGTTGACCTCCGAGAGGGCGAAGGCGTACGCGGGGTCGTCGCGCACCCGGTCGAGGTGGTCGAGGTAACTGTTCGCGCAGTAGTTGCGCTCGAGCGACCAGTTGGTAAGCCAGCCGCAACTGGCCGGGTGGAAGTTCGGGACGACGTAGACCTGCACGGCCGGAAAGGCCGTCGGGTGCACCTCGGCTTTCAGCGGCGCCAGCGTGACGGCCTTGACGTTCATCGGCGCGCCGCGGAACGGCCCGGCCTTGAGCGTCACGTGGCAGGGACCGGCCGGCAGGTCCACGACGCCCAGGTTCGTTTTCCTGTAGGTGTACCAGCCGCCGGTGGACTCGGTCTTGCCCGCGAGGCGTTTGCCCGCGACGGCGATCTCGAAGTCGCCGCCGTTGCCGGGGGCACAGGCCCACGTCAATTCCACGGACGCCCGGCCCGCCTCCTTGACCACGAGGTTCCACTCGACAACCGCCCCGGGATCGCTCCAACTGCCGATGAAGTCGCCGAAGGCGTAGTACCGCGCCCCGCCGCGGATGGCGGCGTCGGCGGGCGCCAGGCGGACGGAGGGGCCGGCCGGCGTGGACTCTGCGCCCGGGGCTGGGTGACAAGGCGTCGCGGCTAACGTCAGGACGCAGAGAAAGAACGGAAGCGTAAGGAGCGCACGCCCTGGATTCATGGTAACGCCTCCCGCTCAGCAGGGATTGCTGGGCATCATCTCCCAGGCCTTCACCTGGCACTGCTTGGCGCCCTGGGGCTCGATCGTCACGAAGTGACAGGCCGGGCGGTAGGGGTCCTTCAGGAGCTTCTCCCGCAACTGCCGGGCGCCCTCGATCACCCGCCCCATGTCCTGGGCCTGGGCCAGGGAGAACGCCTCCAGGCCGATCGTGGCAACGAACATCACAAGGGTTATCTTCTGGAATGTCATGGTCTGATCCTGATGTTTCAGTGCGACTGCTCCTCTTCAGGCCGCCCGTGTTGCCTTCTCACGGGGCCTGGAGGTTCCCGTCCAGCCGCTTCGTCTCGCCGGACGTGAAGTTGAGGTCCGTGACCTTCCCGCCATATCGCACCTTGCACGCCGTCCCGGCAACGCTCCGTATCGTGGCGTTGGTGAGCTTCCCGTCCTTCCACGCTATGTCCACCTCAAATCCGCCGCGGGCGCGCAGGCCTTTGACGCTGCCGGTGGGCCAGGCTTTGGGCAGCGCGGGCAGGAGCTCGATTTCGCCGGCCTGCGATTGCAGCAACATCTCACAGATGCCGGCGGTGATGCCGAAGTTGCCGTCCATCTGGAACGGCGGATGATTGGCGAACAGGTTGGGCAGGATGTTGTACGTGAGCAGGCCGCGAACCATGCGATAGGCGTTTTCGGCGTTGCCCAACCGTGCCCACAGCGCACAGCGCCATGGCCACGTCCAACTCCGCCGACTGTCACCGGCATCGCCGCGGGCGGCGAGCGAGACGGCCGCCGCCTTGGCCAAGTCGGGCGTCTTCGCCACGCTGATCTGGCGGCCGGGGTAAACGGCGAACAGGTGTGAGGTGTGCCGGTGTTGATCCTTGGGATCATCGCGGTCGATCATCCATTCCATGAGCTGGCCCCACCGGCCGATCTTCGGCGTCACCAGCCTGTCGCGCATCGCGGCGACTTTGTCACGGTAGGCCTTGTCCACGCCGAGCGCGTCGGCGGCGTCGACATAGTTGTTGAACAGGTCCCACACAACCTCCTGGCTGTAGCTGACGCCGTCCTCGTCGGGGCCGTGTTCCGGCGACCAGGCGTTCGGCACAACCAAGCGGCCGTCGGGCAATGTCTTGAGGTGGTCCTCCCAGAACTCACAGACTTCCTTGAGGATCGGGTAGGCGGTTTTCCCCAGATAGGCCTTGTCGCCGCCGAACGCGTAATGCTCCCAGAGGTGCAAGCCATACCAGGCGTTGGCCGTCTTGTCCCACTTCCAGCCGAGTCCGCCGAAGATGTTGTGCGAGGTGCGCAGCGCCCAACCGCGCGTCTTGCCGGAAGCGGTCCGAAACTCCTTGTCGGCCTGCGTGGCCTTACGCCACGGCTCGAGCTGGCTTGCGATCAGATCGAAGAACGGCAGATGGCCGTCCGCCAGGTTCGCCGGCTCGGCAGGCCAGTAATTCATCTGGACCACGCGACCGAGACGCGCCCGAACAACTGCTGGAAATCCGCCACGTGCCGCGCGCGCAGGTCGTCGTATCCGCGTTTCGCCGCGGCGTCGAGCTCCTGGCGGAGGCGCTGGCCCGGAGGCGGCCCGTGATACTTCTTCCCATAGTCCATCACATAGCTGGTGCCGGCGGCCAGCAACACGAGGGCTTCATCGCAACCGCGCAGTTGGATCGTGCTGCCGCTCGCCTCCACGGCGCCGCCCTTGGCCGTAACGCGTGCCCGCGCTTCGTATTCCAGCCCGTTCTTGAGCGTGCCGCTGAAGCCCAGGGCCGTCCCCTCGGCCTGGGTCGTTTCACCGTGCGCACCCTGGAGCCTGATCGTGCCCGAGACCGCACCCGCGCGGTCCGCCGTCCAGCGCAGCACAATGACGTTGTCCGGATGGCTCGCCAGCACGGTCCGCGTGTGCGTAACACCGTCCTTCTTGAAGGTCACGCGATGCTCGGTCTCGGCCAGCCCGAGCGCGCGTGTGTAGCCTTCCACGGCGCTCCGATCCGTTTGCGGCTGCGCGCCGGGGAAACTGATTTCCGCGATCTGGAGGTGCGGCGCGCCCTGATTGGCGATGAAGGTGATGCGGTAGTAACGATAGGCCGCGGCGTTGGCGAAGGAGAACGTCTTGGCGCCGCCGCGCTCGGGCAGCGGCGGCTCGTTCTCGTGCCGGTCGAGCACGGTCCACTGCCGGCCGTCGGTCGAGCCCGACACCTCCCACGTCTTGGGGTCGCGCTGCGGGAAGTCCGGGCAGCTCGTGAGCGCGTAGGACCCGAGTGCGGCCGCCTTGGCCAGCCGCAACTCCCAGATGACCGGCCGGCCTTTGTGTTCGACGCACCACTTGGTGTCGGCACGCCCGTCCACGCTGTACTCGATCTCCTCGCTCGCGTGGTACGCCTGGTGCCCGCTGGCGCACACGACCTCCGTGCCCCCGGCGCCGAGTTCGATCAAGAGGTCGCCGAAGCTCTGGTAGGCGCCCATCGAGCCGTAGTCTCCGGATGGATTCTCATCGCCGGTCCAGAGGCTGTCCTCGTTGAACTGGAGGCGCTCCCGCTCGACGCCGCCGAACACCATGCAGCCCAACCGCCCGTTGCCCAGCGGCAGCGCCTCGGCCGACCAGTTCCTGGCCGGTTTGTCATACCACAACTGCATGTCCTGCGCCGAAGCGGCGCCCGCAAGAAACACGGTTGCAAATAGGAGTGTGCTCATGATGATAAACATCCTTTCCGAGCAGGCGTGTCCTGTCGCCGCCCTTCCGATGGCCCGAACGCGGACTCCGGCCTCTCTAGTAGTCCGTCACACTTGTTCGTGTGAGTGCAACTGGGTAGCGCGGTGGGCAGTCCTGCCCACCGCGCGGCGGGCAAGACTGCCCGCCGCGCGTACCTTACCGACAGTTTCAATTGTGACGGAGCACTAGCGTTTGCCCGGCGGCACGTGCATGGCGGCCTCGGACCACATCTGCCGTGTGATGTGGTCTTCCATGATGTGCTTGTAGAACCGCATCCAGGTGGTCTCCGTCGGCGTGCGGCCATATTCGGGATCGCCGCCCGGGCGGTTCTCGCCTTCGAAGCGTCCGGCGTCGCTGGAGGGCACCACGTCGTCGGGGTAGTGCAGCACGTTGTGGAACATCCAGTCGACCTGGTGGAGCCACTCGTGCAGCTCCATTTCCCCGGACGCTTCCCCCGGGAACGGGTAGCTGGTGTGCCAAGCGACGTCAACGTAGCCCGCTCCGCCCATTTCGCCGAGGCTGGCGTAGGTGGCAGCGATCCACGGCGCCGGCACGTCCGGCCCCTTGTCCTCATTGAACTTCACGTAGGAGAAGACGGTGTCGTACTGCTTGCCTTTGAGCAGGGGATCGGTGAACGGGCGAATAAGATGCGGCACCGGGCAGAATGGCCCCTTGCCGGTGCCTTCCATCTTCGTGAGAGGCTCGTCGACGACCGCGAAGTCGGCGTCAATCCGCAGCATGCCGCTGGAATGGTGGAACACGTGTTTGCCGAAGTCCTCGACGCTCTTGCGGATCTTCTTCTCGTCGTCCGCGTTGATAGTCTTGTGGACCTCGACCGTCTTCTCGCCGTCCTTCCAGGAGAAGTCCAGTTGCCGGAAGATGACCACGAGGACCTTCCAGGGGCGGGCCTTCTGGGGGTCGGTGTTCCGCGGGACCTTGGGGCGCAGTTCCTTGAGGTGGGTTCGGGCCTCGACCCGCTGCGCCTCGGTGGCTGCGCAGCGGTCAATGATGCGTTCCCACGCCTCCAGGGCGCCCGGCCAGTCCAGGGCCTTCTCGGCGGCCAGCGCCTTGTCGCGGCAAGTGGCAGCGTCCAACACCTGGCCGTCAGCCTTGGGCGAGGGGGCCGCGGAGATCACCTGGAGCTCCTGGAAGGCGGTGTTCTCGCCGCCGCCAGCCGGGGTGACCGGGGAGAGGCCCCAGACCAGCCAGCGATGGGAGCCCAGCGGCTTGCCGTCGCTCCGGCGAATACTCGTGGCCACGAAGTCGGTTGTGGGCGTCTTCCGGGTGTCGAGGTCGATGATCGGGGTGAAGACGGCCGGGTCTTCGACGTTCCAGCCGGGGTCGGAGGCGGCGTTGCTGCCGTAGAGCACAAAACGCTGCCGGCCGCGGACGCCGCCGTGGTTGTACGAGAACGTGTTCACCTGGGCGATGCTCTGGGCGGCACCAAGATCGAGCTTGTAGGCGCCGCCCGCCACTCCGTTGCCGAACGCGGGGCCGTAGTTCCTGGCGAGCTTGCCATCGGTGAGGACCGCGATCGGCTCGTTCAGGGTTCCGGGCTCGCCCGCCACGATCTTCGCCGGCAGGACCGCCGAGGGCGGGGCCAGCGGGATGACCTTGAAGTCGGGCGATGCCTGGTACTCGGTGACCACGAACGCGTAGTCGGCCACGTCGACGGCCAACGTCGCCTGCCGTCGCCGGACCTCGATCGCGAGCTTCTTGCCCGCGGCCTCATCCTGCATCTGGAAGAGGTCGCTCACCGTCCGCACGGGCTTGCCGCCGCAGGCAAGGACGACATCGTCTTTCTGAAGCCCGGCCTTGGCAGCCAGGCTTCCGGGGGGCACGTTCAGCAGGAGCACGCCGTACTCCCCGGGCAATCCGTAGGCGGACCGGTCGCCCAGGCCGGAGATGCTGCGGACCCGGGCCTGCCAGATATAGTTCGGGCGACTGACCACCGGCTTGACGCTGCCGTCGCCGGCAGGGGGGGTGAGCTTGGGCATCGGCGGCGTCCGGGCGATGGCCTTGAGCTCGGGCTTCTCGACGCCGAACCGGTCCATCGGGAAGTTCACGAAGCCGAGCTTCAGCGCCGGCGAGCCCTCCTTCACACGGAAGTCGCCGTTGGCCGGATCGACGAACATGGCGTCGGCGACGATCGAGTGGGCGTCGCGCTTCGACTGCTCGGCGAGCTTCGCCGCGGGCTTCGGCTCCGTCATGCCTTCGCGGTGGACGAGGTTGCGGTCCATCTCCCTACCCCACGGGGTGGACGGCATGCCGCCGGCGGGCAGGTAGTGGTCGGTCCACATGATGTTCCGCCGAACCACGTCTTCGCTGTGCTTGAACCACACGTGCGGGTGGAACCCGCTTCCGACCATGATGTTGTTCTCAACCACGCGGAAGAACCCCTCGCGATTCTTGATGCCGCCGTTAAGGCAGAGGTTATTGGAGAGGTGGTAGTCGGTGGAGCCGTCGTCCAGGTCGATGTCCCAGCCGTGGTCGCAGCGCCACCGGTTGTTGCGCAGGATGACGGTCTTGACGGCATCCAGCCGCACCACGGCCTTCTCGGTTTCCCAGGTCTTGTCGTCGTTCAGGTTCAGGCCGCTCAGGCCCCAGTAGCGGTCGCGACCCCAGGAGTTGAACGAGCCGTGGTCGCCGGTCTCCTTGACCGTGTCGAAGATGTCGCAGAACTCGATGACGTGGCCGCCCCAGCAGCCGTCGCCGATGTTGATGCCGGCGCGCGGCACGTCGTAGATGGAGCAGTGGCGAACGGTGATGCCCTGCGCGAGTTCGATCTGCACCGGGGCGGTCTGCTTCTCCACGCGGCCCGAGAGGTAGATCAGGCAATCGTCCACCAGGCAGTCGGAGGGATAGTTGTCGGTCTTCGGCCCCGGGGTGCGGTCCAGCGTTGCGAACGTCTGCGAACGGTCTTTCCAGTCTCGCGGAACACGGGCCGCCTCACGGTCGCCCACGAACGCCACGCCGTTGCCGCCGGCCTTGGCGATGTGGCAGCCTCGGACGGTCACGCGGCGGTTGTAGTTGTTCACGAAGACGGCGTTGCCGCCGACCTGGTCGATAAAGCAGTCCTCCAGCGAACAGTCTTCGGCGCCCGTGTAGAAAATGGCGCCGCCGCGGTAGGTGGTCCAGTCGCTGCGCACCAGGGGTTCCTTGTTGTCCATGAAGGTGCGGGCGGCGTGCCGGAACGTCAGCCCCTTGAGCGTGATGAACCCGACCGGGGCCTGCGCCGTGCCGCGAAACTCGACGAGGTGACGCAGCCGAACGGCCTCGACCACCGCCGTGGAGAGGTCCACGCCGGCCGGCGGATAGCAGTAGAGGGTGGCGGTCTTGACGTCGAGGTACCACTCCCCGGGGGCGTCGAGCTCCTCGAAGATGTTCTCGACGAACCGATACTGCCCGTGCATCCTGGCCGGGCGGTTGTTCTGCCAGCCGCCCTCGTAGGTGACGTTGCCCTTCTCGTCCTTGCCGGTGATGACGTAGTGGAACCCGCCCCACATGGCCTCGTGCATGGCATGGATGAAGCCGCCTCGCGGGTCGGCCCACCGCGTGGCTCGCTGGGGACTGATGGCATCCGCCGCATAGCCGTTGTAGATACGTTCATTGGGATTGAAGTTGGGATAGCGGGCCATGGGCTGGCGCTGGCCGTTCACGAAGAGCTGGTCGGTGGCCAGCCCCGCCGGCACCTGCGCCTTCAGGATGCCGTCGCGGTGCGGCTCCCACTTCGGGGCCTTCAGCCTCGCGCCCCCGCTGATCACAACCTGTTCTTTCTGATAGGCCTGGTACACCCTCGGGGCCTCTTGGACGCCGGACTCCTCGGCGGTGAACGTCAGGGTCTCGGGCAGGTAATACGTGCCCTCCCGCAGAGAGACCGTGACGGCCTCGCGGCCCTTCGCCTGCCGCGCGGCCTGTTGGGCACGCTGGAGGGTCGCGAAAGGCCGCTGCAACGTGCCGGGATTCGTATCCGCCCCGGTCGGAGAAACGAAGTAGTTCGCGGCAGGCGCCGCAGGGCTGATCGTGAACAGCGGGAGCGCTCCCGCCAACGCGATGAAGACTGAATGTGCGATTCCCACCTGCCGCGTCCTTTCTGGCGAGTTCATGCCCTGAAGCCGGGCTTTCCCATAGGACTGCCCGCCCACGACCGCCGTCGGTTGTCCAGGCAGGAGTGTACCCGGTTTCCGGGATTCGACAAGGCCTTTAACCACACGGAGGGCAGCCATGCGGCCCTCGGCCGGAAGGAGTCCCAGCCTTTTCGACGGCACACCGGGCTTCCGAGTCGCCTGTAGACATCGTGCGACTAGGCAGATCATG
>JAPLML010000752.1 GCA_026387055.1 Planctomycetota bacterium
AAGCATCGCCTCGGCCTTGGCGTAATCCTTCAACTCGATATTCGCCCGGCCGATATACAGGCTCGCCTCCGGGATCAGCGCGGTCTTGGGGTAGAGCTTCCGGAAGTCCGTCAGCGCCGTGATCGAGTCGGAATACTTGTCCAGCAGGAACAGCACCATGCCGTAGTTGTAGTGGGCGTACTCGCTGAATTCGCCCTTCTGCGTGGTGGCGGCGAGTTTGTACAACTCGGCCGACTCGGCCAGCTTGTCCGAGTAGCGAAGGCACTCAGCCAGGTGGAACGTCGCGCGGTGGACGAGGGCGGGGTCCTTGCCGGCCGCGATGATCTCCTTCAGCACCGACGCGGCCTCGTCGTATTGCTTCAGCTTGGCCCGCGCCACCGCGCCCTGGTAGCGAACCCGAGGCGTGTATGGCGACTGCGGCGCCAGCTTGCCCGCCTGGTCGGCCACCGCGATCACCTCGGCCCACTTGTCCTGGAGAAACAGCGTCTCTATCAGCCCTGTCCGCGCGTTGGCCGTCTGCTCCGAGCCGGGGTCCTTGGAGTTCTTGACAGACCAGTCGAAGGCCTTCTCGGCCTCGGCGAAACGCTTCTGCTCCATCAGACACGCCCCCCAGAGATTGTGCAACTGGTCCTGCGCGGCGACCGCGCCATTGCCCGCCAACTCCTTGAACAGCGGCTCGGCCTCCTTGAGGTCCCCGAGGTTGTAGAGGCTGATCGCCAGGCCCCATTTCGCGAGGGGGACCTTGGCGTGCGTGCCGTACGTCGAGAGGAAAGTCTTGTACTCGACGGCCGCCAACTTGTAGAACCGCCGCGAACAGAGCGAGTTGGCGCTGTAATACAGGTCCATCGCCGGGTCGTTCTCGGCCAGGGCAAGGTCCCCGCAGACCCAGACCATCACCAACGCCAATACCGGCAAGGCCAGAATCCTATCTCGATGCATGTCGGCTCTCCAAGTGGTGCAACATCCTACTCATCCGCAAGTTTCGGCGAAACGAAAAGTGTCGTTTGGCCATCCGGCGGGTGTGCGTAGATTTTCTGGCAGGGCGGTCCTTCCGTTGTGTAACAGGCCCCGGCTTCAACACCTGGCGGCTCAAGCAGCGGGACCGCGACCTCGACGAAGAGGATGGCGAGGACAATGCATAAATCCCTCGCACAAGACAATGCGGCCTGATCCTAACCGCTGGCCAGGCGCCCGGTTCGACGTAGAAGATGTGCTGGCATAGCGTACCGGAGCCGCCACGTGATGCTCATGGGCCTGCTGCCCGTGTAGCTGACATAGCTGGCCGGGCCGAGGAAGTGGTACGGGCACGCCAGCCCGTTTGCCCTCTTGTCCTCGCGGACGAATAGCAGGATCGTGTGATTGCGATGACTGTGTTGGATGTATCGTTGCCCAGTTGGCGAGGTGTCTGAGGTCGTGCTTTGCGACTGCCAGTGGAACAGATCGGCGCTGATGGCATAGTCCTCGTACATCGTGGTCGGTGAGTATTCGTCCTCGGTCTTGTTCAATGTGATCAGTAGAGCGTCCGTAGAGACTTCCGGCAGGTGCAGCACGCCCTCACGCATGTCTGGCTGGGCTTGGAGAGTCCAGCGGCCGAGCGCCGCCATGATCTCGTCCCGCGTGTACAGCGAATGCAGGTGCAGCGGGCATGGGAACGGCAAGTTTAGAGGCGGAGCAACGCTGCGCACTTGCTGGAGCTGGTAATCCATAAGCTCCCGCAACTCCGCCAATATCGTCGGATTCCTCTGAAGCCGGGCGATACTTTCGATAAGGTCTCGGGGAATCCAGCGAGTCGCCCACAGCGAGAGATGCATCATCAAGGCCATCCGCCGGACCTCGTCGTCGCCTAGGCCAATAGGCAGTTGCTGGAAGGGCATCTGGACCAAGTCCATCAGCCGTCGGATCATGTGAGGGTCGTTGATGTGCTCGATCCTTCGCAAGCCTTTGGCCAACTGCTCTTCGTCCGGGTCCGCAAAGTCCGGGCGGACGCCAGCCTGCGCACACAGTCTTGACCATGAATCGCGGCGGTAGATGTCGTCGGGGTGGAGTTCGTAGTGGTCCAGGAATGCCCCAAGGCTAAGAGGCAGCCCAGTGTCACTTTCAAAGCCTGCGATCTCATTGACGATCTGCGGCCGGGCCATTCGCAAGTTATGGCGGATGTTTTCCAGTACGTATTCTCTCGTCAGCCGCTCAAGATGCACATTGCAGCCAGCCGGCAAGTGCGGCAGTCCCTGCTCGATCTCCCGGTCGATCCGATACGTCGGGTCTGTCAACAGGGAACGGAAGCGGAGGTCGAAGCGGAACCGCTGGTGCGCCCGACCAACAAAGTCCAAGACGGTCAGGCAATCCTTGTCCTCAGACAGACGGAGCCCGCGGCCGAGCTGCTGCAGGAATAGCGTCAGGCTCTCTGTTGGTCGCAGAAACAGGACCACGTCAGCCTCGGGGATGTCCACGCCCTCATTGTAAAGATCGACCACGAAGATGAAGTTGACCTCGCCGCGTCGAAGTCTGTTCTGGACCCCACGACGAACGTCATCCGGACTGTCGCCGTGGAGACACTCGGCAGGAATGCCGGCCTCCTGGAACTTGCCGGCCATGTACTGCGCGTGGGCCACGCTGACACAAAACCCCAGCCCCCTGGCCCGCCGGACGTCCAGCAGCTTTTCTCGGACCTTCTGAATGACCAAGGCTGCCCGCATGTCGTTGCCGGTATAGATACGATCCAAGTCGTTCAGCCGATACCCGCCTCTCTGCCATTGCAGACTGCTGAGGTCAACCGAGTCGCTGACGCAGAAGTACTGGAACGGACTGAGCAGCTTGCGGTTGATTGCATCGGGAAGGCGAATCTCGGCGGTGATGTGGCCGTCAAAGTATCGCAGTACATCCAACTCATCGGACCGCTCGGGCGTGGCGGTCAGGCCCAGGAGTACCTTGGGGCGGATGTTCGCCAGCAGGCGTCGGTAGCTTGGCGCGGCCGCGTGGTGGAATTCGTCCACGACCACGTAATCGTAGTGGTCTGCCGGCAAGGCGCTGGCCATATCTTGGGCGTTGTACGTCTGAATGGAGCAAAACACCTGGTCCATCGACGCCGGCCGTAGACTGTTGACCATCAGATCGCCGAAGTTCTGGTCGCGGAGGATGCCGCGGAAGGCAGCTAGGCTCTGGCGAAGAATCTCCTCCCTGTGCGCGATGAACAGCAGGCGCGGCTCTCGTCCCGTGTCCTCCAGCTGGCGGTTCCGCCAAGACCGATAGTCAAACCCCGCAATCATGGTCTTGCCGGTGCCTGTAGCCGCCACGATCAAATGACGATTCCGGCCCTGGACTTCTCGTTCCGCCCTGATGCGATCGAGAATCTCCTGCTGGAATGAGTATGGACGCAGGTCGAAGAAGAGAGCGGGAGCGCCCTGAGCGCCACCGCTACGCTCAGCCAGCAACGCTGCCCTAAGTCGGTCGCGATCAGCTGGCGTGTACGTGCAAAACTCCGCGTCATTCCAATACGTCTCGAAGGTGGCTGCGATTTTGTCCCACAAAGAGGACTGTTCGTACTGGCTGACCTTGACGTTCCACTCCAGCCCTTCCGTCAAGGCCGCATGAGAGAGGTTGGCGGACCCGATGTAGGCCGAGCCGAAGCCCGTGTCCCTGTGGAAAAGGTAGGCCTTGGCGTGCAGTCGTGTGCGGTGAGTGTCGTAGGAGACCTTTAGCTCAGCGAACGGAAGGGCCTGCAGGAATTCGATGGCCTTCAGGTCCGTCGCGCCCATGTAGCTCGTGGTGATGATCCGCAGCTTCGTGCTGGGGCGGCCTGTGAACATCCGCAGTTGGTCTTCGAGAATGCGGATGCCGCTCCACTTGATGAAGGAACACAGGATGTCGATACGGTCGGCTGAAAGAATCTCCTTCTGGAGCTGACTGACCAGGCTGGGATCCAGCCTTGTGCCCGTAAGCAAACAGCTTGTCGAAAGCGGCGTGTCAGGCCTCGGTATGGTGGCCGGCTGGCCAGTGGGTGAGGTCTCGACGACCGCCAGCAGTCGGCTTGCCTCTTCAGCAACGACTGTCTCATCGGCCTGTCCATCGCCGATCTGCCGAAGCATGACTCCGATGATCTCGTTGCATAGCTCGACCTGCCGCTGGACGGCGTCCTCGCCCTCGATCTGCCGCAGGCCATGCTCCAGCAGCCTGTGCAGGTGCTGGGCAAGGTAGGCATAGGCGTCGGCTGCATCCAGCGGCCTTCGTTCAATGGTGAATGGCTGCCCGGCCAGCGCTGCCAGTTTGGACGCCAGAAGTCGATCAATAATCTGTTCGTAAAGCCCCTGCATAGACCATGTCTCCAGGCTGCCAGGCTACTCGCGGGGGCTGATTACATCAAGCGTTTGTCTACTCGCATCCCCTGTTGCCTGCCAATGGGCGCGTCACGTCACGATGCCCCCGCCCCCGCTGGCCGGCGGAGGCGTTAAAGAGGGAAGGTCGCTTTTTGTTCCGGCGGCTAGCGTGAGTTTACTGGAAGAGGGTCGGAGTGTTGTCATAAGTTTTTGTACAAACCGGAGTTTCATGCGCGATGGGGCGTAGCGCCTAAGTCGTAGTCGCTCGACACGAAGTGGCGGTAGAGCTTCAGGGCGAGGGGATC
>JAPLML010000501.1 GCA_026387055.1 Planctomycetota bacterium
AGGCGCCGCCACGCCTCCTGCGGCTCCAGGCTCGCCGCCATGACGCGAGCGTACAGGTCGAGGACCCGCGAGATCATCGTCGCGTTTTCGCTCACGAATTCCAGACGAAAATGCCGGACACCCAGCCGCTGCATCTCGCCGAGGTAAGGCGCAGCCGATTGGACGTGTCCGCTGAAGAGCGTGCCGCGGCATCGGGCATCCTCGATCAGCGGGTGCTCCGCGCCGACGCGGTCGCGCAGTTCAACGCGATGCCGGGCGCACGGCCTGCCGCATCCCTTCGTGCTGCTCGTATCCGCCAGGTGCGCCGCCAGCACACAGTGCTCCATGTGCATCATGGGCATGTGCAGGTGGGCGATGACCTCGCAGCGGCCGGCCGGAAAGCGGGCGAGCATGGCCGCGAGTTGGCCGGCGTTCAGGTCGAGGCTGGCCGTGATCCGCGCGAGTGCCCTTTCCAGTAACGGCGCCAGGCCCGGCTCGCCCAGGATGGCCGCGGAGATCTCGTTGGCGACGTTGAGCGAGAAGTCGCCCACCAGCGCGAGGTGCGGCGCCCGCTCGCGGAAGAACGAGAGGCCCGCCAGGTGGCGGACGAGGACGGCGTTCGGCAGGTCTTCTTCGTCCGGCTTGGCGATGCGAAGCGTTGCCAAGCCGACGGGTATCGCGGCTGCGCGGCAGCGGGCGACGGCGTCGAGGTGTTGGCTCGGGTCGGGGAAATCGCAGTACACCATCGCAGGCCGAAACAGGCCGTCGGGCGGCGCCCAGGCGAGCGCCGCGTCAAGTTGGTCGGGCCGGCGGACGAGGACGTACAGGTGGGGCGGCGGTGCGCCGTCATCACGGGCGCTCGAGGCAAGAAGCTCGCCGCGGATGGCGTCAAGCGCGTCCGGCTCGGCGATGGTGTGGCGGGCCTTGGCCTCGCGCGCTTGCAGGAGCGCGTGAACGGCCTGCCGCCGGAGGTCATTGAGAACGCTTTTGGGCGCCATGACGGGCGCGGAGGGGACGGGCTGGCCGTGCTCGCCGGCAATCGCGACGTCGCCGAGTTCAAACGGCGTCTCGCCGAGGCGGCCGAGGTGCTCGCGCGCGAGCTCAAGCGTCAGCGGGCGTTTCTCGGCCCGCTCCAGGGGCCGGTCCGACATGGCCTCGGCCCGGTTGCCCGCGCTGTCCTCAACGCTGAGTTGCAGGGGCTGGCCGACGCGGGCGTGAAGGCGCATGGCGAGCGGCGCGCGGCGGAAGACCACGTCGCGCGAGTACGTGTTTTCGAGTTCGCGGCGGAGCTTCGGGTCGTCGGTCTTCCAGACGGTACTGTCCACGGTCACGGCCGCGAGGTCGACGTCGCCCTTGCCGAACGTGAGCAGGAGGCGGGCGGGCCGTTTTCCTGAAGCGCCCTGCGGCTCCGCGGAAAAAAGGCGGCCGCCTTGCTCGTCCTCGCCGGGCCGCCCGTTATCGAAGACGAAGCCGTCGCCGGGCCTGAGCGTGGCGCGCTCGCCTTCGCGGGGCGGGTCGAGCACCACGATCACACCGCGCGCGTTCTTACCGACGACCTTGCCGAGGCAGATGCCGCGGCTGTTCGGGGATCGGCCATGCACGAGGTCGGTGTGGTTCGCGCCGTCGAGAAAGCCGTGCGTGAACCCGCGCGAGTAGCTCTGGACCAGGTCGAGGCGCCGTCGGGGCGGAAGCGCCAGGGGCTGCCCGGCGACGGCCGCGTCGATGGCGGCCCGGTAGACCTGCGTTGCGATCGCAACGTACTCGGCGCTCTTCAGGCGGCCCTCGATCTTGAAGCCGGCGATGCCGAGTTGGACAAGCTCCGCGAGGCGGTCGTAGGCGGCGAGGTCCTTCGTGCTCAAGAGGTACGCCTTGTCGCCGAGGCGGCGGACCCGGCCGTCGACGATCAGGCGGTAGGGCAGCCGGCACGCCTGGCCGCACAGGCCGCGATTGGCGCTGCGGCCCCAGAGCGTCTTGCTCGCCAGGCACTGGCCGCTGTACGACATGCACAGGGCGCCGTGGACGAAGACTTCGAGGGGCATGGGCGTGGCGGCGGCGATCTGGCGAATCTGGGCGATCGAGAGTTCGCGCGCCAAAATGACCCGCTCGATGCCGAGGCGGCGCACAAACTCGATGGCGCGAGGCTCCGTCAGCGTCATCTGCGTCGAAGCGTGGATCGGCAGGGTCGGGGCCAGGCGGCGGATGAGGCGGGCCAGGCCCAGGTCCTGCACGATCACGGCGTCGGCGCCGGCGGAAGCGATAGCCGCGGCGAACTCGGCGGCCTCCGCCAGCTCGTCGGAGAAAATGAGCGTGTTGAATGTGACGTAGCCGCGCACGTTGTGCCCGTGCAAGTAGCGGATGACCTCAGGGAGTTCGTCGAGACGGAAGTTCGTCGCCCGGTGGCGGGCGCTGTAGCGCGTGAGGCCGAAGTAGACGGCGTCGGCGCCGTTGGCGACGGCGGCGCGCATCGCCTCCCAGTCGCCCGCGGGGGCGAGAAGCTCGGGGCGCTGGAGGCGCGGCTCCGTCATCCGTCTGACCTCCTGGTGCATCGAGTGGCATTGTAGCCGCCTGGGGCGCAGGGTAAAGGTGCTGATGCGGGCTTGTGCTCGTACTACGACACCACTTCGCGCGGGGGGTCTCCGGATCCGCCGCGTATGTGCGTTTTCGGGCCGGTCGGGGGGACTTATGGGGCGGTGGGTCGGGAGACCCGTACATGTCTAGCGAGGGTGGCACGGTCACGCGCCGTTGCGTGACCGTGCATGCTCGCCCACGTGACCTTGCACGGCCACGCAACAGCGCGTGGCCGTGCCACCCGGCAATCTGGTATGGTGCTAAACACGTACGGAGGCCCACCGCGCACGGGTTCAAGGGGCGTTGTAGTACTGCGGCGTGATTTCGTTTGACGGGGGTAGGCGTCATCGGGATAACGTTTGGGGTCGGCGGGCATGAGGCACGGAGGAATGACGACGATGGGCGAGGAGCAGGCGCCCCGTGCGGTGTCGGCGACGTTTCCGGACCTGGCGGGCAAGACGGCCGTGGTGAGCGGCACGAGCCGCGGCATCGGCTGCGGCATCGCGGAGTTCCTGGGGCGGCAGGAGATGAGGCTCGTCCTGAGCGCCCGCTCGGCGCAGGCCGGCGAGGCGTTTGCGGCCAGCCTGAGGGCGACGAACGTCGAGTGCTTTTTCGTGGCCGCCGACCTGGCCACGCCGGAGGGCGCGCAGCGGGTTTTCGACGCGGCGGTGGCGCGGTACGGGCGGGTCGACCTTCTTGTGAACAACGCCGCCCACGTGCGGTCGTGGCCCCTCCTCGCGCTCGACGAGGAGAAGTACCGCACGTCATTCGAGACGAACATGCGGATGGTCTATGGGCTGAGTTACCTTGTGGCCCGCCACATGGTTGAGAAGGGCGGGGGCACGATCGTCCACATTTCCTCGGTCGGCGGCCTGCGGGCCCACCACGGCCTGAGCGGGTACGATGCCTCGAAGGGGGCGATCGACGCGCTGACGCGCTCGATGGCCGTCGAGCTGGCGCCGCACCATATCCGCGTCAACGCGGTGGCGCCGGGCCTGACGCTGACGCGCACCCTGCGGCCGGAGTGGGTGGAGCCGTTCAAGAAGAAGACCGACGGCATCCCGCTCGGCCGCGCGGGAACGCCCGAGGAAATGGGCGCCGCCGTGGCCTTCCTCGCGAGCGCCGCCGCCGCGTACATCACGGGGCAGGTCCTGTACGTGGACGGCGGCTTGACGGCGCAGTTGACGCCTCCGGGGATAAATATCTAACGATGTCTTATCTCAAGATCACCGCGGTCCAGACGTTCCTGACGCAGCCGTGCGGCCAGCGGCTCATCATCGTCAAGGTGCTCACGGGCTGCGAGCAACCCGTGGCACGTGAAAAACGCAGAACCACGCGGACATGGGGTAAGTCGAGATAAGGGAGTCAACGCCATGAGAACCGGACTGGTGGTGATGAGTCTCGTCCTGGCCCTCGCTTTGGCCGCGCTGCCGGCCGCATCGGAGTCCAAGGAGCCTGCCATGAAGAAGGAAGCCCCGAAGCCAAGCATCGAGGTCGTTGAGGCTGCGTTCAAGGCCGCCCTGGCGCCCGACGCCGAGGTGCGGCAGATTGGCCAGGGCCTCAAGTTCACCGAGGGCCCGGCCTGGATGCCCGACGGCAAGTTCCTCGTCTTCAGCGACATCCCGGCCGACACGATCTACCGATGGGATGAAAGCGGCGGCCTCAAGGTCTGGCGCCAGCCGTCGCACAACTCCAACGGCAACACGGTCGACCGCGAGGGCCGCCTCGTCACGTGCGAGCATGGCAGCCGCACGGTGACGCGGACCGGCAAGGACGGCCATGTCGAGACGATCGCGTCAACCTACCAAGGCAAGAAGCTCAACTCGCCGAACGACGTGGTCGTGAAGAGCGACGGCACGATCTGGTTCACCGACCCGCCGTACGGCGTGAAGCGGGAGTTGGTCGAGCAGTCGGAGAACCGCGTCTACCGCCTCGACCCCGGCGGGAAGGAGCCGGCGGCGGTGGCGGCGGACTTCGACATGCCCAACGGCCTGTGCTTCTCGCCCGACGAGAAGCTGCTGTACATCGCCGACTCGGGCAAACCGCACCACGTCCGCCGGTTCCGCGTGAAGCCCGACAATACGCTGGAAGGCGGCGAGGTATTCACGGTCATCACCCCCGGCGTGCCGGACGGGATGCGGATGGACCGCGACGCGCGGCTGTGGAGTACGGCCGGCGACGGCGTCCACGTGTTCAGCCCCGACGGGAAACTCATCGGCCGGATCAAGACGCCGAAGACGGCCGCCAACTGTGCCTTTGGCGGGCCGGACTCCAAGACCCTCTTCATCACCGCGAATTCCGAGGTCTGGGCGGTCAAGCTGGCCGTGGCCGGGGCGAGGTGAACGGATGCCCGAGCCCGCTGCGGAAGCAGCGGGAGACGCCCAGGCGAGGCTCTCCCGCCGCTCCCGCGTCGGGCTCGACGAGAAGCCGCGCTTGCGCGGCGCGGCCGTTTTCGGCGGTTGACGGCAGCAGCCCGGTCAACTACCATACGGCCAAGCAACCCGTCGGTTGATCGGAAGCGACTATGCGCGGCGTCCATGTTGGCCTCGCTGTTCTCATCCTCGCCGTCGTCCTTATCGCATGGTTCGAGCCCCGGCCCGCCCTCAAGGACTTCGACCCCGTTCGCCACGCGGCTTTCAAGGACAGTTGGGACAAGCGGGTGCACCTCGCGTACTGGGAGAAGTGGGGCAGCTTCGAGGCCGACGCCTGCCAGAAGATGGTCGACGAGTTCAACAAGAGCCAGGGCACGATCTTCGTCCATTACCTGCGGACGAGCCAGGTGGACCGCAAGGCGATGCTGGCGGCCATCGGCCGCGACCCGCCCGACGTCGTGGGCCTGTGGAACAATAACGTGGTGCCGTTTGCCGAGGGCGGGGCCCTCGCGCCGCTCGACGATCTCATGAAGCAGTCGGGCCTCACGCGCGACTTCTACATCGAGAACTACCTGAAGCTCGGCGAGTTCGAGGGCAAGGTCTGGTGCCTGCCCACGGCTGTGACGACGCTGGCGCTCTTCTACAACAAGGAACACTTCCGCGCGAAGGCGCCGCAGCTTCGCGCCGCCGGACTTGATCCGGACCGCGCGCCGCAGACCATCGAGGAGCTCGACCGCTACGCCGACGTCCTGAACGAGTTCGCCGCCGACGGCTCGCCGCGGATCATGGGGTTCCTGCCGACCGAGCCGGGGTGGTTCAACCATGTCTGGGGGTACCATTTCGGCGGCAAGCTGATCGATCCTAAGACCGGGAAGATCACGGCCGACGAGCCTGCCAACATCCGCGCGTACACCTGGGTCAAACGCTACGCCGAAGCGTACGGCCGCGAGAAGCTGCTGCGGTTCAAGTCGGGCTTCGGAACGTTCGATTCGCCCTTCAACGCTTTCATCGAGGGGAAGGTCTCGATGGAGATGCAGGGCGTGTGGTTCCCGATGTTCATCCGGCGCCACCGGCCGCAAATGGAGTTCGGCGTCGCGCCGTTCCCGTGCGCCGAAGGCGTGCCCGCGCCGCGGTCGGGGATGGAGATGGACGTGATCGGCATCCCGCGCCACTGTAAGCACCCGAAGGAGGCCTGGGAGTTCGTCTGCTGGGTCCAGAAGGAGGGGCTGGGGGTCCTCTCGCGGCTCCAGGGCAAGAACATCGCGCTGCGCAATCCGCCGCCGTGGTTCCGCCAGGGACACCCGAACCTGGAGCTCGACGTCTTTGAGAAGCTCGCGCTGTCGCCCCAGTCGTTCATCTTTCCCAACTCGCTCGTCGGCCAGGAGTACCGCGACGAGATCAACCGCGCGTTCGAGCACATCTGGAACTGGCCCGTGGAGCTG
>JAPLML010000701.1 GCA_026387055.1 Planctomycetota bacterium
CGCCCGGTTGCCCGAGAAGCAGATGACGTTCGGGAACCCCGCCGCCGCGGTGGCCTCGATCGCCTTGCGGAGGCCGTCGAGGATCCCATCGTGGTTCTCCTTGCGGTTGAACCCCTTGCCGATGCCGTGCCCGCCGGGGCACATCGTGCCGATGAGGCCGTACTTCTTGAGGGTCGGCCATTCGTTCGATCCCACCAGGTCGATGCCGTGGAGGCCGAGGTCCTTGCAGATCTTGCACTTCTCCTCGAAGGTGGCCTTGCCGAAGACGCCGCCGCAGGCCGCCTGCTTGATGCGGCCCTTCAGTGCCGCCCCGGCTTTCTCCTCCGCCGCCAGCCGGCCCGCGCCCAGGCCGAGCGCCGCGGCCGCCGCCCCCGCCGCCACACCCTTCAATAGCTCCCGCCGGCTGACCGACGCCCGCTCGTCTCGATTGTCCATGAGTTTCCGATCCTCTCTGCCAGGGTTCCGATCGACCCCGCCTGCACCGTATGCACAGTATATTGCCCCGCCCCGCGCGTCAAGCGTTGAGGCCCGCGGTCGATGGCCGGTGCCGCGCCGCGCGCGAGCGGCCTCACCGCCCGCAACACTTCTTGTATTTCTTGCCGCTGCCGCAGGGGCAGGGGGCGTTGCGGCCGATCTTGGGCTGCGAGCGCACGATCGTCTCGCCCGGCAGTTGCAGAATGTCGTCCTCTTCCTCCGGGCTCTCTTCCAGAGCTTCATGCATGGCGACCGTGCGGCGGTTCATCTCCCGGACGAATCGCTGGAAAGCGGTCTGGTCGGTCGGATCGACGCCTTCGGCCCCGGCCCGCATGAACAAGCCCTTGGCCATGCCCCACCGCCCGGAGTCCTGCGAGTTCTGGACGATTTGGTCGCCCCAGTGTCCGACCTTCTCGGCCAGGGCCGGTGCGCCCTGCAGGATGCCTTCGGACCCGAGCCAGTTCACCAGCGCCTGGGCCGCGGGCGCGACGTGCTCGAAGAACTCTCGATCGGCGCTTACCTTGCGGGGGACGATCTCGAGGAGCACGCTGCGCAGCGCCCGCTCCGTGAGATCCTCCGGCAGCGCCCCCTCGTACGTCAGGGCGCGATCCAGAAGCTCGTGCGCGATGAACGGGGCGTCCTCGCGCACGGCTTCGGGAAGGGCCGCCGCGGCTGGCGAGTCGAGGAACCGCTCCGCCACCCCGTGGACCCGGCGCTCGTTGTCCTCGGCGTCATCCTCGTCATCGAAGCTCTCGCCGTCATCGGCGTCCATCTCCGCGTCGGACTCGTCGCCCTCGGTATCGCGCTGGGCATACCACTGGCGCAGGTCCTCCCAGTCTTCCTGAAGGACCTCCTTGAGCGGCAGCTCCCAGCACCGCTTCGGCAGTTCCTCCGCGCGGTCGTCCAGGGCGTCCAGGGCGTCCCCAACAACAATGTCTTTGGTGCGGTGGTACAGGCGCGCCATAAGGGGGCGGGCCTCCGCGTGTTTGAGCGCAGCCAGCGTCCAGGCCGCCCCGGCGGCGCTGTAGACATCGGCCTGACCGTCCTCGGCCATCCGCAAGACCTTCATGCACGTCTCGACGACGCGGGGGCGCAGCGCGGCACCGTCGTCCCGGGCCGCCAGCGCCATCAGGTTCCATTGGCTGGCGGTGACGTCGCCCGGCCCGACACGCGTCGGTATCGAGTCGAGAATCCCGGCCAGGACCTCCGGACCGACGGCGCCGCACGCGGCATCGAGCAAGTCGAGTTGGAGGTCATCCTCGTTGGCTTCGGCGTCCAGGAGGGCCTCGACGAGCCAGTCCGCGGCCCGCCGGCGCGCCGGGCCGTCCATCCGCGGCGCGGCCATCGCCAGGATCGCCGGGATGTAGAGGCACTCGTAGGACCTGCGGGCATCGGGATCGGTCATGAACTCGTCGTACCGGTCCGTCAGGCGGTCCAGAAGCATCGGGTGGGCGGCGAGCGCGTCGGCCGACGCCTCCAGCGCCGGCCACGGAATGTCGCCCTCGGTGTGGGTGAGGGCTTCCCACGGAAGCGCCGGGGACTCGGGAGCGGTCATGGCCGGAACTCCTGCACAAAGAGTCAATTCATGTAGCCAGCAATAGATATGGCTCTTGCCAAGAGAAGGTCGAGCCCCTGCCGGGCGAACATCACTCTCCAGGCTCCCGCTCAAGGATCGCCTGCAGCAGCGGCACGAGGGGCGGAAGGTCCAGGTGCACGACGTTCCAGAGAATCCGCAGGTCGATCCGGTCGTATTCGTGGACAATCACATTGCGCAGCCCCTGCATCTTGTGCCAGGGGACTTCCGGATGCGACGCCTGAACCGCCTCGGGCACGCTGCGTGTCGCTTCACCGATGACGATCAGCCGGGCGGTGACGGCGTCGACGGTCTTGGGGTCGCGCTGGAAATCGTCGAAGGCCATGCCGTGCACGTACGCTTGGGCCTGGGCCACGGCCTCCAGGATGTGCCGGATGCGGAACTTCCATTTCCGGGGCCTAGAGGACATCGACGGCCTCCCCGCAAATCTCCTCCTTCAGTTCCTCGAAGACGGCCTGCCGCATCACAAGGTCAACTTTGGCGACGTGCAGGATTCCCTGGAGGTACTCCTGCACCTCCAGGAAATGGAAGTAGCCCAGGGGTTGCTCGAACTCCACGAGGAGGTCGACATCGCTGGCCTCGCCCGCCTCGTCCCGCACGACGGAACCGAACACGGCCAAGGACTTGACGCCCATCGCCCGCAACCGGTCGCGGTGAGCCGTCAGGGTCTTCATCACGTCGTCACGTTTCATGGCCCGATTTCCGCCATCACATGCGCCAACCGTCCTTGCCGCACCTCCTGCACACTATAGCGCCCCGGCCCGCGCGTCAAGCGTTGAGGGTCAATCGGGTATTGCTCCGGCCCGCTCCGGCGGGTAACCTGTGGCGATTCGGCGGCTCGAGGGCCGGCACAAGGCATGTGGAAACGTTGTCTCCCGAAGGAGCGAATCATGGTCAGGAATCTGAGGCGTCGCGACGTGCTGAAGGCGGCGGCCGTGGTCGGGGCAGGGGCCGCGCTCGCGGGATCGAAGCCGGCGGCGGCTGGCGAGGCGCAGGAAGCGGCGGGGCTGCGGCAGGTGGCCTTCGTCGGCACGGCTCACGTCCACACGCCCGGCTTCGTCAATACCGTCAAGCAGCGGAAGGACCTCAAGACCAAGTACGTCTGGGACCACGATGCCGCGCGGGCGAAGAAGAACGCCGACCAGCTCGGGGCGAAGGTCGCCGCCGACCGCAAGGAAATCTGGTCCGATCCCGAGGTGGCGGCCGTCCTCATCTGTTCGGAGACGAGCCGGCACGAAGAACTCGTCCTCCAGGCCGCCGCGGCCAAGAAGCACTTGTATGTTGAGAAGCCCCTCGGCATGGGCGCCCGGGACGCCGGCGCGATGGCGGCGGCGATCGAGAAGGCCGGCGTTCTCTTCCAGACCGGTTACGCGATGCGAGGCGACCCGGTGAACCTCTTTCTGCGCGAACATATCCAGAAGGGCACATTCGGCACGATCACGCGGGTCCGCAAGAGCGTCTGCCACTCGGGCAGCCTGGGCGGGTGGTTCGACACCGACTGGCGCTGGATGGCCGACCCCAAGCAGGCGGGCGTGGGCGGCTACGGAGACCTGGGGACGCACGGCCTCGACCTCCTGCTGTGGCTCTTCGGCGACCTCGCGCGCGTGACGGCCAGCATCCACCCCGTGACGCACCGCTACGGCGATTGCGACGAGTTCGGCGAGGGGATTCTGGAATTCAGGAGCGGCGTGGTGGCGACCCTGGCCGCCGGATGGCTGGACCTGGCGGACCCGCTCTCGATCCTCGTCAGCGGCACCGAGGGGTGCGCCTACCAGGTCAGCGGCAAGCTGTACTTCCAGAGCAAGAAGGTCGAGGGGGCCGACGGCAAGGAGCCCTGGACGAAGCTGCCCCCGCGCCTCCCGCATGCGCTGGAGCTCTTCCTCGACGCCGTGGGCGGCAAGACCGGCCTGCCGCTCGTCACGGCCCGCGAGGCCGCCGCCCGAAGCGCCGTCATGGAGGCGCTCTACCAGGCGTCGGCCGGGCACAAGTGGGTGGAGATGAAGTAGGCCGGCGGTGCGAGTCTGCCCTGTAGGCCGGGGCAAGGCCCCGGCTATGCCATCGGGTGGCATAGGCCTCCGGCCTGGTACGTGTTTGGTACTACAACGCCACTTGACCTCGTGCGCGGTGGGTCTCCTGACCCACCGCGCGGCAATTGCCCCCGGGCGGCGAGATAACGGTCGCCGCCGCGCGAAGTGGCGTACTAGCGTCAGCGCACAACGATGCTTGCGGTCTTGTTGCCGACCCGAATCTCGTGCTTGCCCGGCTCGTCCAACTGCAACTTGAAGATGACGTTATCTTTCTTGTCTGCCCTGGCCCAGGCCCACCGAGTGGCGGCGGGCTTGCCATCGACCGTCAGCATCATGCGACTGCCGTCGAGGAAGGAGTTCGCGATCTCGGCGGTCACCGTAAACGGCTCGCCGGGCTTCGCTTCCGCCCTTGAGGCCGCAAGGTTCCTGCAGTCATAGTCAGACTGGATGTTCCAGCCGCCGACTTCGAGGGTCGGAGCAGTTCCGGCCAGGTCCGCGGTGGCGATTCTCGCCGTGACTTCGCGTGATTCGTGCGGCAGCAGGCTGAAGTAGTTGTCGCTCCAGAGGACGGGCAAGGCTTCCTCCCCGCGCGGGCCCTTGGTGACCGCCAACTGGATGAAGAAGGCCAGTTGATCCGTCGGGTTGGAGACGCTCGCCGCAACCACCGTGTCCGTGCCGCGCGCCG
>JAPLML010000021.1 GCA_026387055.1 Planctomycetota bacterium
TGGCCCCTTCTTCCGCCGCAAAAAGCCTTGATTCCTGTGGCGCGCCGAGTACGCTGAAAAGAAGGGTTCCAGGTTCCAGGTTACAGGTGACACGGACGCCACCCGGCCGGCGGGACGCAACCTGGAACCTGGAACGTGGAACATGGAACTTCCTCTAAGGAGTCAACGAATGGCGAAGCGCACGACCTTGGGAGTCCTGGTGGGAACGCGCGGGTTCTTCCCGACGCACCTGGCGCACTCGGGGCGGGCTGACATGCTCCGCATCCTGAAGGAGGAGGGGTTCGACACCGTCTGCCTGGGGGCGAAGGAGGCCACCGGCGGCGCCGTCGAGAACCTGGCCGACGCCCGCCTCGGCGGGGACCTCTTCAAGAAGAACGCCGACCGCATCGACGGCATCGTCGTCACGCTGCCCAACTTCGGCGACGAGAAGGCCATCGCCAACACCCTGAAGTTCGCGGGCCTCCGGGTCCCCGTGCTCATCCACGCCTGGCCCGACGACGTGAAGAAGATGACCGTGGCCGACCGGCGCGACTCCCTCTGCGGCAAGATGTCGGTGTGCAATAATCTCGATCAATATGACATTCCCTTCAGCCTGACCAGCCTGCACACCGTGGACCCGGACTCCAAGTCCTTCCGGTCCGACCTCGCCCGGTTCGGGGCCACCTGCCGCGTGGTCCGGGGCCTGACGGGCGTGCGGGTCGGCGCGATCGGCGCCCGCACGGGGCCGTTCAACACGGTCCGGTACTCCGAGAAGCTCCTGGAGGCCGCCGGCATCTCGGTCGAGACGCTCGACCTGACGGAGGTCCTCGGCCGCGCGAATCGCCTGAAGTCGAACGACGCCGCCGTCCGCCGCAAGCTCCAGGCGATCAAGGCCTACACGGACTGCGCGGCCGTGACGCCGACGGGCCTCGACCGCATGGCCCGCTTCGCGGTGGTCATCGACCGGTGGGTGAGGGACCTGGAGCTGGCAGGCACGGCCCTCCAGTGCTGGACCGCCTTGGAGGAGTTCTACGGCATCGTCCCGTGCGCGGTCATGAGCATGATGAGCGAGGCCCTGCTGCCGAGCGCCTGCGAGGTTGACATCACGGGCCTCCTGGGGATGCTGGCCCTGCGGCACGCGACGCGCTCGCCGGCGGCCCTCGTGGACTGGAACAACAACTACGGCGAGGAAAGCGACAAGTGCGTCGTCTTCCACTGCTCGAACCTCCCGAAGAGCCTCTTCGCCGAGCAGCGGATGGCCGTGCAGGAGATCATCGCCGGCGGCGTCGGGGCCGAGAACGCCTGCGGCTCGATCGTGGGGCGCCTGAGGGCCGGCCCCTTCACCTACGCCCGCGTCGACACCGACGATGCGGCCGGGGCGATCCGCACGTACGTCGGCGAGGGGCGGCTGACCGACGACCCGCTCGAAACGTTCGGCGGCTACGGCGTGGCCGAGATCCCCGACCTCCAGGGCCTCCTCGAATACATCTGCGCCGAGGGGTTCGAGCACCACGTGGCGATTGCCGCCGGGCAGGTGGCGGCCGCCCTCGAAGACGCCTTCGACACCTACTTCGGCTGGGACGTGTACCGGCACGAGGGGTAGAACTCCGCCATCGCTTCCTGGCGGGTGCCATGCTTCCGCGTCGTTGCGAACGTATGGGCGCTCGCGTGTCGCGCAGGATTTCTGGAAC
>JAPLML010000571.1 GCA_026387055.1 Planctomycetota bacterium
GGTGAGGCGATCGACGTTCCCGGCCGCAAGGGCACGTCCTATGCCGCCAAGATTCAGTGGGCGGTGGCCCTCACGTGCGAAGGCGGCCCTGAACTGCGCCCGAGAGGCTAGAGGATTGCGGATTGCGGATTTCGGATTGAACGGCGAACGACAACAGCGAACAACAAAAGCGAACAACAACAGCGAACAACAACAGCAAACGGCAACGGCGAACGGCAACAGCGAACAACATTTAGCCGCCCAGCTTGCTGGGCGCGGTCTGAACGCGACAGGCGTGATGACCGGCCGTGGCACACGCGTTTAGCCGTCGCCGGTGCGGCGACGGTCGTTGAGATGGGGCAAGTGGCACGGCCTGGCACGAAGGACGGAGCTTCGCACAGCGATGGCTGAACAGCGTGTCTTCACGGGTTCTCTGAAGCCCGGCGTCAAACTCGGCAAGTACGAGATCCGCGAGCAGGTCGGCACGGGCGGCATGGCCGTCCTCTACAAGGCCCACGACCCGATGCTCGATCGCTTCGTGGCGGTCAAGCAGATTGCGCCGCACCTGGCGCAGGACGAACGGTTCGTCGAGCGCTTCCGCACGGAAGCCCAGACCCTGGCCAAGCTGTCCTCCTCGCAGGCCAACATCGTCAGCGTTTACGAGTTGATCCAGCAGGACGGCCAGCTCTTCCTCGTGATGGAGTACGTGGAAGGGACGACCCTGCGGGCGATCATGGACCGCGGCCCTGTGCCGCTCCAGACCGCGCTGGGGGTGCTCTTGTCGACGGCCCTGGGCCTGAAGGCGATGCACAGCCAGGGTATCGTCCATCGCGACCTCACGCCGGCCAACATCATGATGGCCAAGGACGGGGCCCTCAAGATCACCGACTTCGGCCTCATCGGCCACTCCGGCGGCAAGACAAGCCTGCCCATGGGCACCACCAAGTACATGGCCCCCGAGATGTTCACGGGCGTGCCGGTCGACGCGCGGGCGGACCTTTACGGCCTCGGCATGATCGCCTACGAGATGCTCGTGGGGCCGGAGAAGTTCGCCGAGGCGTTCAAGGACGTCCTGCGCGACGAGAAGGCCCAGCAGGTCCGGTGGATGCACTGGCACTCGAACCCGACCATGAGGCCGCCGGCCCTGCGCGACCTTCAGCCGGGCGTGCCGCCGCTGGTGGGCAAGATCATCGAACGCATGATGGATAAGGATCCGTCGAAGCGGTTCGCGTCGGCCGACCAGATCATCCGGTGGCTGCGGCGGATCTTCGTGATGCACGTCCAGGGCAAGAGCATCTCGGCGACAGACTCCGAGTCGATGGAGAAGGAGATCGACGCCGAGGCGGCCGCCCCTGCCGCGACGGCGGTCGTGCCGGCCGGCCGGCCCGGCGCGGCCGCGACGGCCGCCGGCGCCGTGGTTCCGGCGGCGGGACAGGCCCCGGTCGAGAAAACCGCGCCGCTGCCTCAGCCCAAGTGGACCTGGAAACAGGCCGCCCTGATCGCCGCCATCGTCCTGGTGACCTGCGGCGGCGTCCTGGCGTTCTTCGTTATTCGCGAACGTTCCCAACGGCTCGATCTCGAGCGTGCCGCCGACCAGCGCTGGATGCTGGGCCGGCAACAGTTCGATAACAAGGAATACGACGCGGCCTACAAGACGTTGACGCGAATGGCGCAGGACTTCGCGCAGCTCCAGAACCGCGCTTCCCAGGCCCAGGAGTTCGCCCAGCGGGCCAAGGCCGAGGATGCCCTTTCGAGGAAAGACTATGAGGTAGCCGACCCGGCCTGCGTCGCCGCCGAGAAACTGGGGGCGCCGGCCCTCTGGGTCAGCGACTTCCGCACGCGCATGCTCAAGTACCAGGACATCGACCAGGCGATGAAGACGGCCGAGCTTTCGCAGCAGGCCGGCGACTTCCAGAAGGCGATCACCCAGTTGACCGACCTTCAGGCCAAGTACCCTGACCTCAAGCTCACCGACAACATTATCGCGCTGCGCGAGAAGCTGGAGCTACGGGAGCTCAACCGCCTCATCGCGCAAGGCAAACAGCTTTTCGAACGCGGGAGCTTGGCGACGGCGCTGGATACCCTCCAGGCGGCCGAGAAGATCCGCTCTACGCCGGAAATCAAAGACTTGATCAAGAAGGTGACCAGCCGGATGCAGTTGGTCCAGCTTTACGCGGCGGCCGAAAAGGCGGTCGCGGCAGCCAAGTGGGACGAGGCCGCCAGATGCTACGACGAAATCTACAAACTCGATCCGTCGCCGCCGATCCGCGAGAAGGCCAACCTGGCGCGGGCCGAGGCCCTGGCGATCCAGGCCCGGGCCCTCGAACAGAACGGCCTGTCGGCCCAGGCGGCCCCCATCTGGGACAAGGTCCTCGGGTTCAATCCCAAGCATACCGAGGCCATCCAGGCCACGCAGAAGCGCAACCGCCAGCAGAAGATCGACGGCTTCATGAAGGCCGGCAATGACGCCATGGCCGCCAAGCAGTGGGACCAGGCCATCAACAGCTTCAACGACGTCAAGACGCTCCTGGACGCCACCGACACGGCCCTCAAGACGAAGATCGACGGCTTCGTCGCCGAGTGCTCGTACCAGAAGGCGATGGACGCCGGCCGGGCGGCCCTCGCGCGCGACGACTTCCCCGAGGCCGAGCGCCAGGCGGGAATCGCCAACGGCCTGAAGTCCACGGACGAGGCGAAGGCTTTCCAGGCCCGCATCGACACCCGCAGACAGTACAAGGGGTTCTTCGACACGGCGACGGAGCTCTCCAAGCAGTTCAACTACGTCCAGGCCCGCAGCGCGGCCCTGAAGGCGCAGAAGGTGGAAGACACACCGGAAGTCCGCGCCCTGATCATTGAAGTCGACTATTACCGCTACAAGGCCCAGGGCGACATGCTCCAGGAACAGGAGAAGCTGATCGAGGCGCTCAACTTCTACCGCATCGCCCAGAGGGCCAAGGACACGGTCGAGATCCAAGCCAAGCTCGACCTGCTCACCAAGAAGATCGAGGCCCAGAAGGCGAAGGACCAGTCCAAGGGATGAGGTGACCCATGCTCCCTACAGGCGTGCATGAGCGTCGGGGCCGGGGGGCGAGGGGCCTGCTCGGCCGATTCCATCGGTGCGAGCAAGGCCAGGCCATCTACGTCGTCGTCCTGTTCCTGTTCCTCCTGGCGGGCCTCCTGTTCCTGATTCTCAACAGCGGCGAGCAGCTCAACCGCAAGGTCCAGATGCAGAGCGTGGCCGACGTGACGGTGGCCACGGGCGCCACGTGGTTTGCCCGCGGCCTGAACACCGTCGCGGCGTGCAACGTCACGGAGACCCAGCTCCTGTCGCTGATCGTCCTCCTGGACACGTTGGAAACGGTCACGCCGCCTGCGCAGGAGTGCATTGACGACCTGGTGCAGAACATCGGATCCTCGAAGGCCGGCCGCGATATTCCCATCGATTCGCGCCTGGCCGACTGGCTGGTGGTTGGCAACGCGTCCTCGGAGCAGCAGATCATCCGGCAGTTCGGCGACATCATCCGGGCGGTCAACTGGCCCGACTACCTGACCTACGACACGGGCGTCCTGTGGGAGTGCACGAAGCTGCTGGACGGCTTCTCGCACGCCATGTTGCGCGACACGCCCAAGCTGGTCCGGCGCGAGGCCATCCTGATGGCCCGCAAGAACATGGCCGAGTTCGGATTCGTGGTGCCCCTGTGGCCGGAGCTGCCCGCCCGGGACGGCCAGTGGCAGGACTTCAGGAACCCGATGCTGTACGCCACGATGCCGCCGCCCAACCAGGGGCAGGTCATCAAGGGCTTCACGTCGCTGATGGGCTATCGCGGCTATCGCGGCCAGGGCCTGGGGCCCTGGGGCTACTGGCGAGAGCCGTTCACGGCCACGTTCCCGCTGGGCCTGTTCGACCTCAGCCGCTTCTCGGTCCCCTTCAACATCGTATCGAACATGAAGCTCGACATGATGTTCGGCGCCACCGACGACCAGTGGACGGCCCGCCAGTGGGTGATGGATTACGACCAGGCCAAGGAGGTCCCGGACAACGACATCGAGCGCTGCTGGTGGGAGGTCTCTTCGTTCGATGCCCGCTATCCGACCGCCGACGAAAGCGAGCCCTACCCGCCTCCGGCCTCGGGGCCGTGGCGGGCCGTGCATTACCCCGGCGAGGTCTACCCCTCGACCCGCTTCTACGGGAACATGGAGCATCCCGACCTCTCCCGCTACAAGCGGGCCACCCAGTCGTACGAAGGCGCCGACCCGCGCCAGGCCGTCTGGTACCGCTGCGAGAAGCGGCGGACGCCTCACTATCCGCAGTTGGGCATCTTTGCGCCCCACCCGCCGCTCTATCCCGACGGCAGCCCCTGGCCGTACTCGGATGCCGAGATGCAGACCTATTGGCACGTGACCCTGTGGCGGTTCAACGGCCTGGAGAAACACACCGACGAGACGCTCCACCGGAACTACCTGCCCCCGGGCGGCCAGGCGGACCTGTCGCCCATCGTGTTCGATTCCTCGGGCGACAACACGACGGCGAACGTCCGCCAGCGCTACACCTTCAACGGCTTCGCCTATCGCTCCAGCGACGTCAAGGAATGGACCTCGTGGTTCTTCAACCCCAATCCCATCCACGCCACCGTGGCCTATGCCGAGGCCCGCGTCTATAATCGCTATAGCTACGACCTCTGGACGCAGCACTGGAAGGTCAAGCTGCGCCGGACCGACCGCTGGAAGGAACTCATTCCGGAACTCGACCAGCGGGGGCCCGTGGCGCCCGAGCCCGAGCTCCAGCTCACCGACGAACGGATCAAGCCGGTCCGCCAGATGCTCGAAGCCTACAGCGAACCCTTTCTTAGGGAGTTCACGCATTGAGACCCGCGCGCGCTGACCAAGGCCCGGGGCGGCGGCCGAGGGCGGGCAACGCCCTCCTGGAATTCATCCTCACGCTGCCCATCGTCATCTTCGTGGCCGGCCTGGCCATCTACATGTCGATGGCCATGCTCACCCGCCAGCAGACCCTCGTCGATGCCCGGCACGTGGTGCTGAACGCCTCGAACACCGACAACGGATGGTCGTCGATGGAACTGGAGACCTGGCTGCCCGGCCTGCGGCGGAACCTGCGGGCCAACCTGCCCCGCGGCACGGGCGAAGAGCTGGAGCGCGTGCGGCGGGAGATCGCCCCCGACACGGTCGCCAAGACGTCCAACGCCCTCGCCCTGGACTATTGGAATCGCATCTGGATCAACCTCCCGGGGCGGCGCGAAGTCCATACCACCCGGTCGTTCACGACCCAGGGGCGGATGTGGGACTTCATCGAAAAGACCGCCACCGCCGACCGTTGGGCCGATACCAGCCCCTGGTACTTCCACGACCTGGACACGTGGCAGATCGCGCGGAGCGGTCCGCTCCAGGACATCTTCAAGGCCTTCTACAACAACCTCCAGGGGCCCGTCGCGGCGCATTTTCAGCCCACGCGCGACGACATCATCCAGCGGTGGTGGCACTATCAGCCCGGCCGCTGGCCGGACTAGGGCGCCGTCGCACGTGGGGGGAGGAGTCAAGCCGGGTGGCACGGCCACGCGCAGTTGCGTGGCCGTGCACGGTCACATGCGGAAGCAAGCACGGTCACGCAACGGCGCGTGACCGTGCCACCCACGCTAAACACGTACGGGCAGTCTTGCCCGCCGCGCGGTGGGCGGGACTGCCCACCGCGGTCGCCGCGGCGACCACTCACACGAACAAGTGTGAGTGCCGGGTGGCCACG
>JAPLML010000011.1 GCA_026387055.1 Planctomycetota bacterium
GGTGGCGTCGGGCACGCTCCAGCTCGTCGGCATCGAGGGCGTGACGGTGGTCGGCACGGCCCTCCTGCGGTTCAACAACACCGGCCAGGCCGTCGACAAGACCCTCTCGATCGCCGGGTCCGACCGCGACGTGGTCGTCCGCTTCGACACCGCGGCCGACGTCGCCAGTTTCCAGGCAATCGACCTCCAGATCTCGCTGCTCGGCCAGGGCCTCCGCGGCGACTTCGCCTTCGAGAAGACCACCGTCAACGGCCAGCCGGCCATCCTGGTGGGCGCGGCCAACGTTTCGTTGTCTCTGGGCGACCAGGTGAGGCTCCGCAACGGCAGCGGCGCGCTGCTGCTGTCGGCCCAGGGCCTCGCCGGCCAGGTGGCGGCGCCGATCGAGATGAGCCTGCCGGGCGTCGGCTTCACCGGCAACTTCAACTTGGCGGTCAACTCGACCGGCGCACCGGTCAGCACCTCGGTTACGGTCAACGGCACGACGATTCCGCTGAACCTGCCGGCCGGGCCTTACCTCCGCGTCACCGGGCAGGCAGTCAGCCTCACGGTCGCCGGCCAGACGCTTTCCGGCAACTTCTTCTTCGAGCAGATCACGACCGCCGGCGGCGCCCGGCTGACGCGGCTGGCCGCGATGGGCGTGACCATGGACCTGGGCGGCGGCATCGTTACGCTTGTCGGCGGCGAGGGCAGCTTCCTTCTGACCGCCGCCGGGCTGGCCGGCCGCTTGACCGGCCAGATCGCCGTGAACGTGACCGGCGTCAGCTTCGGCTCGGGCTTCACGGTGGCCGTCAATACCACGACGGCGGCCGTGGCGGAGACCTTTGTCGTCGACGGCCAGTCGATCGCGCTCAACCTGCCCGCGGGGCCCTACCTGCGGGTCGAGGCCGCCGGCACAACGCTCGATATCCTCGGCCAGCATCTCCAGGGCGACTTCGCGTTCGAGAGGACCACCGACTCCAGCGGCGCGGCCCTGGTACGGGTGGCGGCGGCCAACGTCGGCCTGTCGCTTGGCAACGGTTCCCAGGAGTTCGTGAAGGTCGCCAACGGCACCGGCAGCTTCCTGCTGACCTCCGCCGGCCTGGCCGGGCGGATCGGCGCCACGGTCAGCGTGACGATCCCCGGCGTGTCGGTGAGCGGGTCGCTGGCCCTCGAGATCAACCAGACCGGCGTCCAGGTCGACGAGCAGATCACCGTGGGCTCGACGCTGGTGACGCTGGCCCTGCCCGCCGGTCCGTTCCTCCGCGTGACCGGCATCGGCGTGAACATTGATATCCTCGGCCAGCGCCTCAGCGGCAACTTCGTCTTCGAGCAGAAGACCAACACGGCCGGGCAGAAGGTCGTTCGCGTCGGGGCGACGAACGTGTCGGTGTCTCTGGGGGGCGGGTTGGTCACCGTCAGCGGGGGCACGGCCCTGTTCGTCATCAGCGCCGCGGGATTCGCCGGCTCCTTCTCGGGCGCCGTGACCCTGGGCGTGCCGAACGTCTCCTTCGGCGCCAACCTGACGGTGGAAGTCAACACCACGGCCGCAGCCGTCAACGAAGAGTTCGACCTGGGCGGCGGAAACACGGAATCGCTGGTTCTGGCCGCCGGCCAGTACGTCCGCGTGGCCGGGACGGGCGTGACCCTGAATGTCCTGGGCCAGCAGATCTCCGGCAACTTCGTCCTGGAGAAGGGCACGACCGCCGGCGGGCAGCAGGTGGTCAAGGTGGCCGTCGCGGGCGCCAGCCTGAAACTGGGCGACCCGGCAAGCCCGTTCGTCCAGGTGCTGGGCGCCACCGGCGGGTTCATCATCTCGAGCCAGGGCGTCTCGGCGAGCCTGACGGTCAACTCGATCGCGGTCAACCTTCCCGGCGTCACCGCCGGCGCCGGGATCACCACGGTGGAGTTTAGCACCGTCGCGGCGCCGGTGAAAGAC
>JAPLML010000224.1 GCA_026387055.1 Planctomycetota bacterium
GGCATCGGTCCGCGCCAGGAGGCATTCGATCAACCTGTACCCGCCCGCGGGCAGCCGCCACTTGCCGCCGGACCCGGCCAGGTTGTGGAACCCGCCATCGCCCAGCAGCACCAGGTTCAGGTCCGGGCAGCCGGCGTCGAGCACGCCGAACTGGGGTTCGGCCTTCGCCAGCGTGATGGACGAACCGTCCGGGGCCACCTTAACGCTGTAGTACGCGTCCTTGACGTGCACCCCGGCGACGAGCGGCAACGTCTCACCGGCCGTCGTGACTCGCTCGAATTTCCCGTCCTGGTCAAGGTCGATCGCCAGGACGGTATCCCAACGCCACCACGCCTTCGGGTCCGTGAGGCGGAGCACGTTGTCGTATCGTCCGGTGACCTCGCTGTCGACCACAGCCACGCGGTACGACTGTCCGTCCAACTTCACCTCGCCCGCCATGTACCCCGCGGGAACGACCGCGAGCATGCTCTCTTTGCAGTAGATGAACCGGACCCGACCGGACGGACCGTCCGTGCCCGCAGGGGCAACGGTCACAGGGCTGAAGACAGGCTCCGAGCCCTTGCTCGTCGACACGATCGGTTTAGCGCCGGACAGGTCGCCCGTGCCGGCGGCGTCCACGAAGAGCCTGGGCGGCGAGGTCTTGTCGATTACGACCAACACGCTCTTGCCGCCGACCGGCATGGAGAAATACATGGCCTTCTCGGAGAGCCCTTTGGGCGGGGCCTTCAAGCCCTCCGGCGGGCTGCCGCTACCGCTATGGTAGATGTAAATCCAGACGAGCGAATCCGGCTCGCCGGCCTCCTGGTACTTCAGCGGGAACGTTCCCTGCGCCCTCACGGGCGCGGCCGCCAGAGCGATAGCACATCCGACGGCGACAACCCACACCACGCTCCTCATGGAGACCTCCTGGCCGTTGGCCTAAGCGCTGCTGACCCTATTGGACGCTGAACCACTCGGGGCGGCCCACGGGTCACCTCGAACGGTCCCCAGTTGCCTTCCACTTCCACGCGGTACTTGCCCTTGAAGCCATCGGGTACTCGCCACGAGTACCAGCACGAGCCGCCTCAGCCATACTCGGCCTTACCCTCGGCGAGGACCTTGCCGGAGGCGTCGAAGACCCGCACTGTGGGCGGCGGCATCCGGCTTGCCGGCGCTCTGGGTGCTGTACGGGCGCGACTCGATCTTTAGCGGTGCGGCGTGCTCGAGGGTCACGATGAACGGGCCTTTCACGTCGGTGGGCTCTCGCCACGAGAGCGAGCAGGAGCCTCCTCAGCCAAGCGCGAAATCGAAGCGTCTGTCGTACGTGCCATCGGCATTTCGGATGGCCACCTGCGGCGCCGACACGGGTTCGCCGTTGCGGGTCAGAGACACCGACTCTCCGGCCCGGCCGGTGAGTGTCGGGTCAGCGAACTGCCAGAGGCCGGTTTCCAGTCGTTTCACGGACATGGAGGCGATGACGGGTTCGCCCACGTCCAGCGTGGCGGGCGTGAGGGCCGCAACCTCGAGAGCCGCCGCCCCCGAGGGCATTGCGGCCACGAGCACCCACGCGGCGCCGGTCGGGTCTTTCCGCTGGATCTCCCAGTGGTTCAGACGGTACGTGCCGACCGGGAGCCTGGCCGCGCCGTTCTCGACGCGGGAGACCAACAGCCCGTTGCGGCCGCCCACGCTGAAGCGATCGACCCCGCGCGGCACGCGGACCACGCCCAGCGCCACCCCCCTGGGCTCGGAGAATGTGACGGAGGCCCCGTCGCGGGCCACGTCGAGGACATAGAGCCGGTCCTCCACACTGATGTACTTGCCTACCCGGCCGATGGCGAACCGCGAGGCGGCGTCGATGCGGATCCGGTCGCTGAGTTGGGGGTCCTCTGAGCAATCGTCGAACGCGCCGTTCGCGTTGGCGTCAAACAGCACGCAGAAGTGCTTCTTGTCGCCGATCCTGACCGTGCCTTCGTACCAGCCGGCCGCCCTGGCGGCGATCCGCCGGGTCGCGGTGCCGGAAATCCAGACCTTGAGGTTAAGGTGATACGTGACGGGCCCGTCCGGGCCGGGCAGGAGCACCTTCACGAGGGGGAACTCCGCTGATTGCTGATCTTTGTAGATACGCGGATCTGTGGCGGCGACGGCGGATTCGTCCGCCAGGCTGCCGTCGGCGCTCGCGTCGATGAACAGCCGATCGTACGGCCGGTCGTCCCTGGTGCGGTCGAGCGCCACCCAGAGGAACCCGGCCGGGACCGCCGGCGTCCGCCACTTTGCGAAGAGCGGGCGGGCCGAGGCGAAGTCCGGCAGCCTCACACCCGCAGGCCGCTCTTCGGTCAGCTCGAAGGTCTGCCCCGGCGTTCCGCCGACGACGGTTTCGCTCTCGACGGCGGACCGGTAGGCGAGCCATTGTTCCTGTTCGCCCGTGGCGGCGGCAGGGAGCAGCAGCCCGGCCGCCAGCACGACGCTCGCGACGCCCACAACCGATCGCATTGCAGTGTCTCCATGAATATAAATTATGGCGGGGTTTCCTTGATCCGCTCGTTCAGGTCCGCGAGGCCGAATCCTTCGGACCGGACCACGTGCTTCCCGTCGGCGAGGAGCAGCCACGGCAGGCGGACGGCGCCCCACGCGGACAAGACCTTCTGCCGCTCGCCGCCGGGAACCTGGCCGCATGGCACGACGACCTTGGACGCGGTCAGCCACTCCTTGAGTTTCTGCGGATCGGCGTCGGCCGCATGGACGAGGACCACCGTCACGCCTTTGCCCGCCAGGTCGTCCGCCATGCTTCCCAGGGCCGTCACGCACTGCCTCGACGGCCGCTGGGCCATATCCCAGAAGCAGACCATGATCTTCTTGCCCGGCGCCAGTTCGTTGGCAGCCTTCAGGCCGAACAACTCGAGCGCAGGCAGGGCCTGGCCGACGAGTTTCTTCGTCTCGCCTTCCGGTGCCGCCGCGGCCACGCCCGGCCGCACAGGCGCGCCGATCTCGGTCTCCAGGGCCAGTGTGCCCAGGTCGAGCGGTTCATCGCTGCGCCCGCCGGGCATCTCGGGGATGATGAAGTCCCGGTTGACCGCCCCCAGCAGGCCCGCGTTCGGATCGGCCGCCGCCTTCCCGGCAATGATGGACAACTGGTACTTGCCGGCCGGAACGTCCTCCATCCTGAACGACCCGTCGGGCCGGACGATCAAATTACAAATCTGCATGTTGCGATGATATTCGTCCTCGGCCTTCGCGTAGGCCTGGCCCTCCGGGGTGACGAGCCATTTCTCGCGCCACTCACGCCGGCTCTGCGGATCCATGGATTCCCAGTTGGGAGGCAGGGGCGGGGCGGGCATCTCGTCCTTGGCCCGGATCACCGCGTGCCCCGACCGGACGAAATCGACGCTCTTCACGCCCGGCGGGAGGAGCACCTGCCCGACGACCGGGCGGCCGGTTCCGCCGAGCGTCACGTTCAACGTCTTTCCGGATTCAACCTTCTCCCTGACGTACGCCTGGCACGTCCACATGCTCTCGTCCACACGGACCTGGTGCGCCACGGACACGTCGCCCGGCGGGACGCGGTCGAGCGCGAACCTGCCATCGTTGTCGGCCGTGGCCCGGATGTCATGGTAGAGGCGCGGCTGTCCCTCGGCGGAGGAATCCTGCACGCTAACGACGACCGTCTGGCCGGCCCCTGGCTTGGAGCCGATCATGAGCCGCCCTTCGATGCGGCCCCAGGGGACCAGTTGGATGTCCTTCGATTTCTCCCAGGTCTCCCTGCCAATCGCGGCGTAGCCGGCCTCGTGGAGAACCACCAGCGTCCACGCACCGGTCTGCGGGGGCAGGGCGAACCGCCCCTCGGCGTCCGCGGTGGTCGTGGGGCACTCCCCCCTGCCAACCTGGGCGCCGTTTCGGATGTAGGCGCCCTGCGACGGGGTCGCCAGGGCCACGGTCGCCCCGGCCGCTGGCTTGCCGTCGCCGGCGCGGACCACTCCCGCGATCCCCTGGCCCCTCTTGAGTTCGAAGTCGACCGCCACGTCGCCCTCATCGCTGGCGATCAGCCGCGAGACAGCGGGCGTGTATCCGTCGGCCTCGATCCGAACGTAGTGGCCCGGGTACGGCTCGGTCTGGACGATCTCGTAGGCGCCTCCGGTGCATTTCTTCTCCTCTTGCCGATCCCAGTGGGCCCGGTCGACGCCGTGGCCGAAGTCTATGCCGTGGATGGCGCGGAAGGCCTCGATGGGCCTGCGGGTCTCGGCATCGACGACCTTGCCGGTCATCCTCAGCGACGGGAGGAGGGTGATGACGTGCTCCTCGTCTGACGCCTTCAGGCTGATATTGCGCGTCGACATGTAGCCGCCCTTGTACACGTCGAACTTGACAGCCTCAGCGGGGGCGCCGTTCCAGAGGAACCGGCCCTCGGCGTCCGTCGCGGTGCTCCACTTCAGGGTCCGCACCTGCCGCCACTGGTCGGCGACCACGTTGGCGCCCGCGACGGCATTGCCCTGTTTGTCGACGACCCGCCCGCGCAGCGTCTGCCCCTTCGCCAACTGGAAGCGCAGGGGCGCCATCCCTTCTCGGACCGCGGCGCGTGTCACCTCCGGTGCAAAGCCTTCTTTCGAGACCGTAACCACGACTTCGCCGGGCTCGGCATTGGGGAGCCTGAAGGCGCCCTGGTCGTCTGAATTGACCGCCGACCGCGTGTAGGCATCCTTACCCGGCTGGACGCGGGCGCCGGCGATGGGTTTCCCTTCGCCGTCCACAACCGTGCCCCGGATGGCGATGCCTTTCTTCATGACGTAGTCGCCCGCCAGGGCCTGGAGGGCCTTGACAGACGGCGTCGGGTACCTGGGCAGGGGGATGTGCGAAGGGGTCCGCTGGTCGCTCACGTAGTCGGGATGATTCAGGAATATCCGCAATTCGTCGTTGAGGTCCGCCGGGGCCATGTCGGACCGCCAGCGGCCGTCCTTGTCGGTCGTCACGTCGCAGTCGACGAAGTTGATGCGGATCCGGCCGTCGTCCGGTTTGTAGAAGTGGAAGGCCACCGTGACGCCTTCGATCGGCCGGCCCTGCTCGTCGCGGACCACGCCGCCGATGGGCACGGCGGGGTCCATGGGCACCGTGAACTCCGACTCCGGCGGCGCCTCGCCGTCGCCCCAGTACACGCGCAGCGGCGGGAAGCCCTCCTTCCGGAGATAGACGCGGTAGTGATAGACCGGCCAGTCGGGCAGTCTGACCTTCGCGCGGCCCTCGGCGTCGGTCTTGTCTTTGAGGATCACTTGGGTCTTCCAGTCCTTGCTGTTGAGCTGCACCTCCAGGCCCGCGTCAGCCACCGGCCCTTTGGTGCTCGCGTTGATGATGCGGAGGTTGATGAACTTGGACTGGGCGGCGGGGGCGGGCTCGCCGGCGGACGCAGCAGAACCGCATGCCGAAAGGCCGATCCACATCGCCAGCATCAGCAGGGGTAGACAGCGGGCCTTCTGGATTCTCATGTTCTCGACCTCAGTGCTGGGTTCAGCGGCGCGGGCTGCCGCGTTTGCTGGAATCCTGCGGCCGGCGGTCCTTGCTCGTGATGGCCTCGCCAATCTTGCGCTGCATCTGCAGCGTAAGGGGGATGCTTCCCGCCTTCGGGTCCGTGAACAGTCCGAAGTTCAGCAGCCCGATCACCAGGGGCTCGGAACTCGCCAGCTCGTAATACTGCCGGTTGAGCCTTGCCAAGCCTTCATCGGTAGGCGCCGCCTTGTTCAGAAATGACTGGGGCACCAGGAACAGCCTTTGGTGCGGCTGCACCTTGCTCTTGAGAAACCGCAGGTGCTTGGCGACCGCCCCGATGGACTCGTAGCAGTCGAACCCGAGCCAATCAGCGCCTGCGGGAACGGCAAGGCCCTGCGTGAGGGCGGAGACGGCAAAGATCACCATGACCGGTTTCCGCGGGAATCTCGCTTTCACGGCCGCGATCGCCGTGTCGAGGTCCTTCTTGCTGACGCCGTTCAAGTAGGGTTCATCAATCATGTAGAAGGCTTCAACACGGTCGATCGAGGGCATGACCTGTTCGGCGGTGTGGTTCCACAATGACTCGTAATCAGGCCGGAGGGGATTGGGGACGGCGCTGTTCCCGCCGCCACCCGCGAAGAACTCCCACCGCACCTGCAGGATGCACTGCACCCCTTTCGACGCACACTTCTTCAGCCCGTCAACGTTCTCGACAAAATGGACATTGCAGTGGCTGCCAACCTCGTCCAAGTGGCTGCCGTAGGGTTTGGACTCAACCCAGTAGTGACCGTAATACCGAAGGCCGCGGGGCGGTGCCGAGGGACCGCCGGGCGGCGAGGACGCCGGTTCGTTGGCGGGTGCCGCGAGCCCGGACGATAGCCAAAGAACTTGCGAGAACAATATCAGAGTGAGAATGTTCACGGCGTGCCGCATGTCAGTCCCTTCTCTTGTGGAAACCGAACGCTGCCCATCAGGCGCGGCGCTATTTCGGCGCCGCGTGGACGGGCTTGTTCGCACTGAAGTATTCTCTCAGGCTATCCAGATAACGGTCCGATGGCTCCAAAGGGGCGAAGGGCAGTTGAGCCACGCCGCCGGCCTCGGTTATCAGAAACACGCCGCCCTTCCCGAGATCGTACGCCACGTCGCCGAGGGTGATCTTCCCGGCTTCAGACGAAAGCAGTCGGTAGGCGATCTCCGATCCGGTTCCGGTCGTCAGCGTTCCCGAGCAGTCAAATGTCCGAGTCTTCGGGTTGGATGTGTGCGAGGTGCTGGACCCCAGCTTGCCGCTGTGGAACAGAACCACGCCGGGACCACCAGGAGGGATGATGTAGAACAGTCCTGCTCCGTTCTTCGCGATCAGCCCGGCAGAGGGTGGTTGCCAGGCGCTCTGGGGAGAACACCCCAGGCACAGGACCATGCAGGCCACGGGAACGGCTGCCGTCCTCCAGTTCATCTCTCTCATTCCTTTCGTGCCTCTTGCCCCTGGGCCGGGTCGGGTTTCAGCGGCCGGAGCAGCCGCTGACGAGGAAGCCCGCCATGACGGCCAGCATCGAGAGGTGTCTCATCGGCTCCTCTCTTGCCCTGTTCGCCCAAACACTGTCGACCGGTTGCACCGGCTCACTCAGCCGGGAACTCAGCTCCGCCAGCGAGAGCCCCTCGCCTCGGACGACATGCTGCGCATGGGAGAC